>JBCDGT010000035.1:0-10751 GCA_038750915.1 Bacteroidota bacterium | reverse complement strand
GTACCCCCTTTTTCGGCTTGACCGCCGGTATCAAAAACGAAAAGGGGACAACTGTCGGCATATCCATTGGTAGCGCGGAAGTCAAAGTCAGGCGTGATGGAAAAAGCCTTGATAATTTGTGCTTTGCGGAGGGTGCTGACCGACCAGAGGAGCTTCACTTCTCGGCAATAGCCGGGACTTTCGTTACCGTGCAGCTGGACGTAATCTAGCTGATAATCGTGAACCGTATTCAGCATGTAATCCACTTCGGCGTTGACGAAAACGCCTACTTTTGCCGTGCGCGTGAATAGTGCATGCTTAGCTACTATCCACTCGGCCAACTTGGTTTTACCTACGAAGCGTTTGCTGCGCTTGTGAAAAATAAAGCCCGCAAAGTCTATCCCCAACTGGAGTACTTCCTCAATGTTTTCGGGATCGCGCAGGCCACAGACTTTAGTTTTCATGGGATTTTACTTGACTGGGATAAAGGTATAAACTGGTAAGCAACCAAAAATCTTGAACCAATACCAAGAAAATTAATAGCCTACTAGGCGATAGCACCATCGTAGAGGTCTTCGATCTCCCTTATTTCCTGGATGAAGTTGGCGCATGCAGCTCCGGGATCTGGCTGCCGCATGAAGTAGGTGCCGATAAGGAAGCCCTTAAAACCCGCTCCACGTAATTTTACGATGGCCTGAGGGTTCTCAATGCCGCTTTCGCTAATTTTGAGTACCCTAGCCGGCAGCAATTCAGCGAGCCTTAGGCTATTACTGATTTTGACGGTAAAGTCCTTAAGGTTGCGATTATTGACCCCGACGATGGTCACTTGCGGGCTGAGTTTGGCTACCTCCTCCTCATTGTGTACCTCACACAATACTTCTAGCCCCTGTTCAACTGCTACGGCGGCGTACTCATCTATCTGCCCGGCCGAGAGGGAGGCGGCAATCAGCAGGATGGCATCGGCGCCCATGGCCCGCGCTTCGTGAATTTGGTAAGGATCCACAATAAAGTCTTTACGGATCACTGGCAAATTGACGGCCTTTCGCACTACGTCAATGTCCGTTGGGAGAGCGCCGAAAAACTCGCGGTCGGTTAAGCAGCTGATGCCAGCTGCTCCCGCAGCCTCGTAAGCGGCGGTAACGGTGGCAGGGTCGGCGGCCAGATTTATATCCGATTGGCTTGGCGACTTGCGTTTAAACTCAGCAATGATGCCAAAGTGCTCGCTGGCTTTGATCGATGCCGCTAGGCTACGCCGGTCAGCTTGGTAGCCGATGCTGTCTTTCAAGGCACTCAGGGGCGTTTTTTGCTTACGCCGAGCTACCTCCAGCAGTTTAAATTCGTTGATGCGGTCTAGTATGGTCATGGGAATAATTAGCCGAGGAGCTGGTTAAGGGTAGCGAGGGCTTTACCACTGGTGAGACTTTCGCGGGCTTCGGCCACGCAGTCCGTCAAACTACGTTCCGGGTGGATGGTGTGGATGGCTAGGCCTGCGTTGGCGCAAACGACGGCTTGTTGGGCATCCGTTGCTTCATTCCGTAATACCGCGAGGAAGATGGCTTTACCTGCTTCGGCGGTGTCACCGCCGTAAAGTGAGGAAGGGGTTAGCTGCGGTAAGCCAAAATCTTCGGGGTAAAGAATTTTTTGGTACCTGCGTGAGCGGATACTGGTACCACCGGTAAGACTAACTTCATCGTAACCATCCAGTGCATGAATGATGGAATATTCCCGGTCGGGTTCTTCTTGGAGAATATAGTCGTACACTCGGGAGACCTCCCGGTGGAAAGTGCCGAAGAGCTGGTACTTGGGCTTGCCCGGATTAAGTAAGGGGCCTAGTAAATTGAAAAAGCTACGCACCTTCAGCGCTCGCCGTACCGGCACTACGTTCTTCATAGCCGGGTGGAAGAGCGGTGCGTGGAAAAAGCAAATGCCGGCGGTGTCGAGTTGCCGCAACAGTTGGTCCCGATCGTTGGTGAACTCATAACCGAGGGCGATGAGTACGTCGCTACTTCCTACGCTGCTGCTCACGCCGTAGCTGCCGTGCTTGGTTACCAGGTAGCCCGCGCCCGCGACAACTACGCTGGAAAGGGTACTGATGTTAAAGGTGTTTTTGCCATCACCGCCCGTACCGACAATATCGATTGTTTCCCGGCCTTCCAGGTCGACTGGTAAGGCCAGGTCGAGCATAGCATCCCGAAACCCTTGGATTTCGGAAAGCACCCCCGGCCGCATATTGATGGCGGAGACGACGGCGGCAATTTCGGCGTCACTGGCTTCCCCGTGCCCGATCCGGGAAAGGGTAGCGTAGGCGGTTTCCCGACTGAGGGGTTCCTGAGCGTAAAGCTGGTTGAGTAGCGTTTTCATCGGGGGCGAAGGTAATAGATTGGCGATTTGCTGCGCAGTATTTCATGCTCTTGATTGGCGATTCTTGATTTGCTGCGCAGTATTTCATGCTCTTGATTTTCGAAAAACAAAACATTGCACCTGCGGCCGCGCAAAAATTGGTGCATTGAGTTGCGAGGGGGGGGGGGGCAGAAATCACCACGCAATTTTTGCCACCGACTCGCTAAAGAGGAAGACTACTTCGTGGCTGAAACTAACCATCTATGCTAGCCAGGGGTCATCGCGGGCGACAGCCCAAGTGCAGCCCCTGGCAATAATTATCCCCACCAAGCAACCCTAGTATCTAGGACGGTTATCAGGGCATAATACCCCACCGTAGCCAGGCAAGCCCACCGCCAGAGTGGCTTTACCTCCGGGTAATACCAAACATTGACGATAGCGGCGAGGATAAACAGCACCGTTACTGCCAGCGTAAGGCCCCACCAGCGGCCGCCTCGGCTGGGATAGGGAACGTGGATGGGGACGAAGTGTAGCACGGCCAAAATCAACACAATGGCTAGGGTAAGCGGCCAGGCGATGCCCGGTAGGACGAAGAGGAGGACGTAGATGACCATGTTCCACAGCACGGGAAAACCAACGAAATGCTTTCCGTCTTCACTCACCATGCCCTCCAGACCGTAATAAATGGTGGCGGAGAGCAGCATGGCGAAGCTACCAATTAATCGAGGAGAATCGGGCATATCCACCGCAACGTAAAATAGGTAGGCGGGGAGAATGGCGTAAGTGAAAAAATCGATGACGTAATCGATTGTTTTTCCGCTAACGTGAGGTAAAACTTCCTGGACGTTGGCCAACCGGGCGAAGGTGCCGTCTATCCCATCAATAACTAGGGTAGCGAGCATCCAGAACATGGCCATTCGGTAGTCGCCGTCGATGGCCGCTAGTAGCCCCATGAAACCAGCGAGCAGACCGGAGGCGGTGAAAATATGGACAAGCCAGGCGGAGAAGCTGCGCAACATAGTAGTTTGGTACTTTGGTCTTTTAGTACTTTGGGGTCCATCTCCGGCGATCAGGAAGGAACCCAAAGGAGTAATGTACTAAAGAACTAACTGACCAATAGTACCAAAGTACCAAAAGACCAAAAGACCATGAAACTCCTATTCGGCCTTCTCGCCATCGCTGCGCTTTACCTGGCTTTTTTTACCGACCAGTCCGTCAACTGGCTGGCTTTTGGGAGTATGGCGGCCTTTTACACGGTGGTATATTACGTTGGTGCCCGGGCGGCGGAAAAGCGGAAGGAAGAGGAGAACGATGCGGATGGCCTAATGCTTGCCGGACGAAACCTGCCCCTGTGGGTAGCCATTTTCACCATGAGTGCTACGTGGGTTGGTGGCGGCTTCATCAACGGGACGGCGGAGTATACGGCTACCTCCGGCCTGGTATGGGTGCAGGCACCGTGGGGCTACGCCCTCTCCCTGGTGATTGGTGGCTTGTTCTTCGCCCGCACGATGCGACGCCGGCGCTACCGCACCATGCTGGACCCGCTGGAGGAACGCTACGGTAAGAAGATGACGGCGGTCTTGTTCCTGCCGGCCCTTACCGGAGAACTCTTTTGGACGGCCGCTATCCTTACGGCCCTCGGGGCCACTTTTGGTACCGTTCTTGGGATTGATCTGGAAACGTCCATTATTCTCTCGGCGGCAATTGCGGTGGCTTACACGGCCTTTGGCGGGCTGTGGGCGGTGGCTATGACGGATGTTGTGCAGCTGGGTATTCTGTTGTTTGGTTTGGCACTGATCGTCCCCTTTGCTTTGGAGTACACCGGTGGGCTTTCAGCTACCTACGCCGCTTACCAAGAAAAATTCGGAGCGGCGGCTAGCCTATTGCCCAGCCGGGAAGCGCTAGGGGCGGACTACTGGACTTGGTGGGACTATGCCTTGCTCCTCATCTTTGGTGGTATTCCCTGGCAGGTGTACTTCCAGCGGGTGCTTTCAGCCAGCGACGAACGGACGGCCGTGCGATTGAGCCTCGTTGCGGGCGGGGTCTGTCTGTTGGCGGCAGTAGCCCCGGTGATTATTGGGATGGTATCGGCTACGGTGGATTGGTCAGCTACCGAAGCGGGCGCTCCGCTGGACGCTAGTGCTACGCTTCCTTGGGTAATTCGCTACCTGACGAATCCGTGGGTAGCCGTGATCGGCCTCGGCGCGGTAGCGGCAGCCGTGATGTCGAGCGTAGACAGTAGTGTTCTTTCGGCCAGCAGCATGGGCATCTGGAATGTGTACCGACCACTGGTCAATCCCGGGCTGTCGGACGGAAAGCTCGCCCAGCTAATCCAGCGCTGCATCTGGATCGTGGGCGTAGCGGCCACCCTCATCGCCTTCCAGGTACAGAGTGTATACGAGCTGTGGTTCCTTTGTTCCGATTTTGTGTACTGTTTGCTGTTTCCCGCCCTCGTTTGCGCCCTTTTTGATCCTAGAGCGAATAAGTACGGTGCCTTGGCCGGCTTCCTAATAGCCGCATTTCTCCGGTTTGGCGGCGGCGATGCTACCCTCGGCATTCCGGCTTTCTTACCCTACGAAACTGGTTTCCCGTTTCGGACCCTCGCGATGGTGAGCGGCTTAGTAACGATCGTGGTGGTGTCGCGATTGACGCGGATAGTAATTCGTTAGGGGCAGATTTCTCCGCATTATCGACGAAGGCTAATTATCACCTTGGTTACCCACCACAAGGTTTACCTTCGCGCTATGAGCCTACGCAGACTCGGTGGAGAAACGATGATTTACGGCCTCAGCAACGTGCTGGGGCGGCTGCTGAACTTCGTATTGGTTACCCCAATTCTGACTTACAACATGGCCTCAGAGGAATTTGGGGTGGTAGGTATTCTCTTCTTCTGGACGGCCCTTCTGATTGCTTTACTGGTGTTTCGGATGGATACCGTCGTCTTCCGCTTCGCCAGCCGAAAGGAGAACGATGCCCAGGGTGTTTTTCGTAAGGCTCAGTTGTTGGTGGTCAGTACTGTGGTCATTGTTATTGGAGGAATGTTATTAGCTGCGGGGTCATTGGCCGATTGGTTGTCGTACCCCGACCGTACCGTCTACGTCCAACTCGTGCTGCTGACCGTTGCGTTCGATGCGCTCAGCGCGGTACCCCTGGCCCGCCTCCGGCTTGAGGGCCGGCCGTGGACCTTCGTACTCGCTAACCTCGGTAACGTAGTCGTTAACCTGGTCCTGATTTACCTTTTGTTTTATCAGTTAGTGCCCCGCGGTAGCTTGTTTGGCATTGATTTCCAGCGGGAATACCTGGTGGGATACTACCTTTTTACCATTGCGGCAGCATCGGCTTTGCGGTACTTGTTCTTGTTAGTTGATGGCTTTTTTAGTTACCGGAGCAAACGAACAGTGGAGCAAAATGGTAAGGTGCCGAGTCTGCGGACCATGCTCTTTTACAGTGCTCCGCTGGCCTTGGTGTCGGTGGCTTTGATCATTAATTCTTTGGTAGGACCCTGGCTAATTCAACTCTACCACGGCGGGAGTGTGACGGAAAACCTGTATTACGTCGGTCAATTCAACGCTGCCCTCAAACTAGCGGTGTTTTTAAACCTATTTATTACTGCTTACAACTACGCCGCTGAGCCTTTCTTCTTCAAGCAAGCTGGCAGTGATTTAGCGAAGGCCGATAAACAGATATATGCCGACTCACTACGGACATTTGCGTTGGTGGGCACCCTCGGCTCAGCCGCCATCCTACTTTTTTTACCCTGGCTCCAGGTATTTCTGGATGAAGGGGAACGGCAAGGACTCTACGTTTTACCTATGCTACTGGGCGCCAACTTTCTCTTCGGCCTCTACTCCAATTTTGCCATTGCTTACAAGCTGACTGATAAGACCTATTTCGGTGGGGTTATCGCAGCTATTGGCAGTGCCATTGTAGTAGTGCTGAGTATTATCCTCATGCCTCAATATGGCCTCTGGGCTCCGGCTTTCGGCATGCTGTGTTGTTATCTGGTAATGTGCATACTTGCGTGGCTGGTATCCCGTAGGTATTTCCGAGTGGATTATCCTTTGGAGCGCATTTTACTCTACGTAATGCTAGCAGCAGGAGCAGTCTTTTTGGCGCGGACGCAGGATGCTATATTCGTTAGAGGAGCCATATTCGTAGGCCTGTTCGTTGTTTTTCTGGCGATGGAATGGCGGTGGCTAAGGCGAACTTTCCTGGGGCAGCCGTAATCCACACTATCCTACATTTTGCTTTTTCCTCTCTCGATCTCTCCAATCCGCCTTGCTGAAGAGAAGCTGATGCAAAAAATGTAGAATAGTGTGGTCTCAATCAATTCGCAACCACCGTGATCATCCGTTGTACCGCCTGTTTGCCTACCCGTAGGCGGAGGAGGTAATTACCCGCTGGAAGCCCTACAGGAGACCACTGTACCGAATGTTCTCCACTGGGGTAACTTCCCCGAGCAAGACGCTGGATCGGTACGCCGCGTAGATCGAAAACACTTAATTCGAGTTCGCTAGATCTTTTAGTGGAAAATTGAATATTAGTACTGCTGCGTACTGGATTGGGCATGATCTTGTCGAGGCCAAAATCGCGTAAGATTCTGAGAGAAACAGAGGTAGGCGTATCTCCTAAAATTTCTAGGGTCCGGTGAAAAGCCCAACCATCTTCTAAATTGATGGCCCCTTCAATTTTTCCATCAACGGTAAGAAAATCAATATCGGTGCTGACCATCCGGTTGGGCACATTGGGCGTTTGGTTGATTTCTTTGCGAAATACTCTTAACGCAGCTTGGGTGCCCGTGGGCGTTGTTAGTTGCCCCCAACCTTCTACCCAACTGGAGTCGACTATAATGGCAGAGGTGAAAAGCATGCCCATGAAGTTTTGGTTAATGCTGGTTGAATCAGCCCATTCAGCATCCTCCGTAATTGGAAAGACGATCTGATTAGTTGGTGGTGAAAACCACTGAACCAAGGTATCTCTGGAGCCCGAGTTGTTCAGGTCGGTGATCGTGATGGATCCCCGGACGGCGTACCTGCCATCATTAAAAGTTCCGTAGCGATACTGGAAAGTAGTATCCTGGATGCCGCCAGTTACTGGTGGTAAGGTTTCCTTCCACAAGTGGGTCGAACCCGCAAAGTTGGCGTCGTTTAAAATTGGGTCATCCGGGCTGACCAAACTAATTTGTCCGATGGAAACCGTAGAGTCTACGTAGTTCAAGTTGCTGAAATCCCAGCTTTGGTCAGCTCCGTTGGCATTGATGAGGTCACTGAGCTGACCGTCGATATCCCTATTGGTCTCGTAGAGAACTTCTCGGAAGGTTTTGCCAATTAGGTCGGTAAAACGGGATTCCGTAATCGTAATTTGGGCGCTTAGTGGCAAGGTGATAAGTAATAACAGAAAAAGTGATAGATGGGTAGCTTTGGGCATAGTAGCTTGTTTTCGCTTGTGTATTTCGGTAAGCCAAAACTAGCCTGGAAGTACTACCGGAGAAATCGCCCATAAGAGGTAATCTCCTTGCAAGGCCGGCACACGCCGAGTACCAGCATCGCTAACTAGGTACCACACAAAAATGCAACTACTGCAAGGAGTGCGGACCTCCTGGTCCGCTCTACATTAGTTGCTCGACCTGGAGGTCGATGCTCCTTTGAGCCCGATATAGCAAGAGGGATGTTAATCTACTAAACCCTCCTTAATGGCCTTGCTCACCGCTTCTCCGCGGGAGTGAACTTGTAATTTGTGGTAGATATTTTTGATGTGGGTCTTGATGGTATGGGGACTGAGGAAGAGGGTTTCAGCGATATCGCGGTAGTTGCGCCCATCGCAGAGTAACTGAAGAATTTCCGTTTCCCGGGCCGAAAGAGGGGAGGGAGAGGCCGTTTGCTTAAAGGAATTAACTACGCGCCGGGCAATTCGGGCACTCATCGGAGAGCCACCCGTACTCACTTCCTTGATGTGGCGAAGTAACTCACTTGGCGGCGTGTCTTTCAGCAAATACCCTGAAGCTCCAGCCACGAGCGAGTTGAAAACAGCATCATCATCATCTCGTATAGTGAGCATAATAAAGTCAACTCCCGTAAGTTGGGGGGCTAGTCGTCGAATGGCCTCGATACCAGTCATGCCGGGTAACTCAATATCCATCAAAACTACATTTACGTAAAGGTTGGGTAGTTCCTTTAGGGCAGATTCAGCGTCTACGAATACGTGGGCACAGTGGAAACCTGGGGTGCCTCTAATAATGAGTGAAAGGGTCTGACGAATTTCATCGTCGTCTTCTACTATGGCAACGTGGAGGATGTCAGGCACGGTAAAGGGAGTGGTTGATTGAATATACAAACTACGTGCTCACGTGCGAATTTCCATTACCTACTTTGGGGTATTTCTAGCACCGGGGTGCTGCTTTAACTGAAGTTGAATGCTTGTTCCCGCACCTGGCACGGATTTTAAATCGAAGGTTGCGTCCATTTTCTCGGCCCGCTTAGCCATGTTACCCATGCCGTAGCCTTGTGGGTGGCTAGCTGGTGAGAAACCGATTCCGTCATCTTCAAAACTAAGGTAGATACCCGTTTGATCTGATCGTACGCTTAATTTAGCCTGGTCCGCCCGGGCGTATTTGAGGGCGTTATTCATCGCTTCCTTAAAAAGTAGGAGCGTATGCTTTCTTACCTCCGGACTAAGAGGCACCTCCAAGAGTGTCTCGGAAATTCCTTCCGTACGGAAGTGGGTATCCGTGTACTCGAAGAGTTGGTCGCCAAATTCTTTGAGCCGTACAACCGTGGCGAATAAGGTGTCTTGTTGGGTGTCCAGACTCCAGATTAGGTCGCGAATTCCGGCGGAAAGCCCCGTAGCGACGGATTTAATTTTGCGGAGGTGAGCATTTACGGAAGGGGCTTTGTTTTCCCGCTCGGCCAGCTCGGTGAAGAGCAAGATTTTAGTGAGTCGGTGGCCCAGCTCATCGTGAAAATCTGCAGCGTTGCGGTCCCGGACGCGTTGGCGGGTCTCCAAACGGGCATTTTCCACCTCCATTTTCGCTTGTATGGCCGCTACTCTCCGGTCCAGTCGGTAACGGAAGGCAAAATAAAGGAGGCCGAATAGGCTCAATGCGTACAAAAGGTAGGCCCACCAAGTGCGCCAGGGCGGAGGTAACATGACGATTTGCAGGCTGATGGGGTCTTCTTGCCAAACGCCATCGTTATTACTTCCTCTTACCCTTAGTTGGTGGCTGCCTGAGGGGACGTTAGTAAAACTGACTTGGTTTTGCTGACCAAGGTCTATCCACTGGTCGCCCAGGGCACTGAATTGGTACTGGTAGCGGTTGCGTTCTGGATGCCGAAAGTTGAGTGCAGCGAAGCGGAGGGTCACCAGGTTTTGCCAGTAGCGCAAGGTGAATTGCTTGGCGGAAGTAATGGACTTGGATAGGATGGCATCCGCCGTTGCATCAGGTTTTACCTCTTCGTTCATTACCATTAATTGGGTAAAACGGAGCCGGGGAGGATGCGGATTGAATTGGAGGCTGTCGGGGTGGAAAACACCGATTCCTTCCGTAGATCCAAAGTATAGTCTTCCCGCTTGACTGCGCGCCGAAGACCGAAAAATGAAGCTGTTGTGGGGCAGTCCATTGGCTTTACTATAAGTTTGGATCACCTTAGGAGAGCCGGTGGTAGCATCGGGGTTGAAATGCACTAAACCACGATTGGTTGATATCCACAAGTAGCCCTGATTATCTTCCTCGATGGCGTGGATGACATCATTTAGGAGCCCGTCCGTACTACCGTAAGCACGGAAGCTAGCCCGGTCTTCTCTGCTTTTTTGCACCACTAGGTTCAAACCACTACGCGTACCTACCCACAGTCGCCCTTTGGCATCGAGGTGGAAACAGCGGAAGGAATTGTTACTTAGACTTCCCGGTTGGCCGGGTTCGTGCTGGTAATTGTCAAAAACTGCTTTACCGTCAACCACCCGGATTCTGGCGATACCGGAAAAGGTGCCGACCCAATAATCTCCGAAGCGGTCCTTTTGCAAGCCGCTTGAATTACCGTTGATGATGGAAGAGCTTTGGCCGGTAAAAAGGTTGTCCCCCTGCTCGGTGGGGAAGTAATCAACGGCTTGAATCTTTAGCTCATCCTCTTGCAGACTTAGGTTAGCAAAACCATGTGCCGAGGCCACCCAGTATTTTCGGGGAGCATACTGCTCGACGGCGTATATGGGGTTGTAATCCCGTAAGCGGTTCTTGTTTAAACGGTAAAATTGCGGTTGCTCTGAGAAGCTCTCCAAATGCACGTAGTGTACCGCACCGCGTTGGGTCACGATCCAAAGTAATCCTTGGTCTTCGTCCTCGCTGATGCCGACAATGTTGTCGTCCCGCAAGCTAAAGGAGGCTCCCTCCGTTTGTGTAAAGTGCTGAAAACGATAGTCGCCCGCTTCGTGTTTTTTTG
>JBCDGT010000034.1:0-10802 GCA_038750915.1 Bacteroidota bacterium | reverse complement strand
ATCGCCGAGTGGAGCTAGGCTCTTTGAGCTAGGAGCTAGGAGCTAGGCGCTAGGAGCTAGGAGCTAGGAGCTAGGAGCTAGGAGCTAGGAGCTAGGAGCTAGGAGCTAGGAGCTAGGAGCTAGGAGCTAGGAGCTAAAAATAATTTTTTTGTTTGCTACTCCCTAACTTTTCACTCCTTAAAATCAACAGGCGAGTAATTCTTCTCGGACTTTACCGTAAGCGATGAAATGAGGATTCAATAAGGATTTTTTATTGTAGCGAAGGTCTTTTCCCGTGGCTTCATCGATGAGTTGTCCACCAGCTTCGAGGAGGATAGCATGAGCGGCTCCGGTATCCCACTCCATCGTAGGCCCTAGGCGTGGGTACACGTGGGCGTTGCCCCTGGCAAGTTCCATTATCTTCAGGGAGCTGCCGCGTTGAATTACTTCCGGGCGATCAAAACGGGCCATAAAATCTTGGGTCGCCTGGTTGAGGTGGCTACGGCTAGCGACAATTTTCAGGTTAGTGTCTTGTAGGGTGAAGGACGCGGCAAAGATTCGTTTAGGAACAACCACATTAGGAAGAATCTCGAATGCACCAGCGCCTTTAGCGGAGTAGAAAAGTTCGTCCGTGACCGGTACGTACACGGCTCCAATAACGGGACGACCAGCCTCGATTAGGGCGATATTGACGGTGAAATCACCGTTTCGCTTGATGAATTCTTTAGTCCCGTCAAGCGGGTCTACTAGCCAGAATTGTTCATAGTCTTTACGCACCTCATAGGGTAATTCCGCTCCCTCTTCCGAAATAATCGGTGCTTGAAAAGCAAGGGTTTCCAATCCAGCCACAATAACGCCATTGGCGGCTTTATCAGCCTTCGTCAAGGGGCTATCATCAGCTTTATGCTCGACTCCGAAGTCTTCGGTTTCGTATATTCTTAGAATTTCTACTCCAGCTTTTCGGGCAATTTCGCCCACCTGGGCGGCAAGTTGCAAATAATCAGTCATAGTGAGGATAAAGGTAAGGTGGGGATATTTGGTCGTTTGGTTTGTGCTATTAATTAGGAATTTTGCGGGGTTGGGCCCTCAAGGTGTCTATCATATTCTGGCGGAACGAACTGTTTCCCTTCCAAGGCAACAGCAGCCTCAGGGGCAACGCCCCTTTTCCAACGGCGGTGGGTCCATAGCCAGGGAGTGGGATCATGCGTAATTTCTTTCTCCAATATTCTGACAAAGGATTCGGTAATAAAACCGGGGGGCGTTTCCTGGGGTGTCTCCGTAATGGGGTGCAATTTAGCTACATAAAAACCTCTCTTTTCCATTCGTAGCGTCATGTAAAATACAGGCCGGTCGTAGCGCACAGCGTAGCGCTCTGGGCCTGCCAGAAAGCTGGTCGTTTGATGGAGGAAGGGCGTCCAGTGCAGCTTCCACCAAGCGTGGTTACTGGGTGATTGGTCAGCAACAAAAAAGTCGAGAGAAGGCCGAACCGGGTTTTCCGCAAAATACTCCTCAACAACCCTGCGCGAACAAAGGTAAGTGCCCGTTCGGCCACGGTTACCCATAATGAGCTTATCCATCGTCTCATTCTTCAACGGAGAATAGATGCCCATCACCGTCAGGTTAGGAAACTGTACATTAAACGAAAGGGCAGCTACTTCCCAGTTGGCGTAGTGAGCGCCCACGGCAATAACACTTCGCCCTTGCTCGGCGTATTTGGCTACTACTTCTGGGTTCTCTACCCGACACCTGCGGACCGTCTCCGCTACCGGCATAGAAAACAACTTGATGGACTCGGCCATGGAGTCGAAAAAATAGCGGTAAAATTTCTTGGCTTGTTGGTTTACCTGCTCTTCCGTCCACGCTGGGAAAGAACTCCTTAGGTTGGCAAAAACCACTTCTTTTCGGTACTCCACTAAGTAAAAGCCAATAAGGTAGAACAATCGCCCAATACCGTATAAGACGGACAGGGGTAGCCAACTTAATGGCAATAAGACCATGTAGTAAAGAAGATAAGCCATGGAGGGGCAAAATTAGCACTAAATTGCCCTAAAAGAAGGACCTACCTACTACTGATCCTTTAACTTCAATAATCGTTCCTTCACCGCGCGAAGTCCAGCAATAATTTCTTCTTTTCCCGCGGAGGGTTTCTTGGCGGCTGCTATTTCCTTCCGGGCGCCATCAATCGTAAAGCCACGATCTTTAAGTAGGTACTTGATCTGTTCCAACTGGCGAATACCTTCCTTGGTGAAGCGACGTTCTCCGCGGCTATTCTTACTTGGCTTTAGGTGAGCGAACTCCTTATCCCAAAATCGGATCTGGGAGGCATTTACCTCCAGGCGCTCAGCTACCTCACCGATGGAATAGTATAATTTCAGGTCTTCGTCGGACTTCTCCTTGGCCATAAGAACTAAATGATTAAGGTCAAGAAAGGTAAGCATTATCTGAGGGAATGTCGTACTTCCAAGCCGAAGGGGGCTTCCAGAATTACACTTTCATCTCCATTAACCCAAACGAAGGCACTGAGGGCCATCCTTGGATTTACTTGGTACTGTACTCCCGCGGAAAGAGAAATGCCAGAAAGAATATTAGCATATTCCGTGCTTTCGTATCTCCTTATTAATCCACTCTGCTGGGTTAGTCCGTCAACAAAAGAAGCGTTTTGAACTCCTCGGTAATACAGCATCGATAGGGTATTGAGCTCCAAGTAGGAACGGAGTCTTTTACGTCGGCGAAAAGTATAGCGAAAGCCTAGTTCAAGAGGAATTGCGTTTTCTACATTGTTATTAGTCGTCCAAACTTCATCATCCGGAAGCTCACTGAAATTATTACGGTTTTCCCGATAAGTACTGCGAAAATACCCAATACTACTTCTGAAGGTACCCCCCCAATGTAATTGGCGATCAACACCAAAGCGGACAAGTGCCGACTTGAAAACGTTACGGCCCTGTCCGTCAATATTGCTAATTGGGACTGTTTGGATTACCTCTCCCGATGGAAGAATAAATTGATTGTTAAAACCAGTACCGGTAGCCCGACGGTACCTACCATAGTTGACACCCCAATCAGCGGCATAAGTAGTACCACTTACGGAAAGATGTGCTTGCCACTCGACCCTTCCCTTAGGTTTCCGAGTTCGTGAGAATTTAAACTCGGGCAGATGGGGTTCCGCGCTAGCAGTCAGCACTTCTACAGCAGGCTTTCTGTTTGTTCCTAAAATCGATAAAACGTTGGGCAAGCGGTCTTCCAGCCCTACCGTTTCTAGTTCTAAAGGCTTTATGGCAGCAGTAATGACTACTTTCTCCTTCGGTAGCTCAGTTGCCAATTTAGTGGAAGGCAAGGTATTCTCAACCGGAGGCGCCTCGACTGATATCGCTTGAATAGCCATCTTCCCTACGGAAGCCTTAGCGGCCAACATCGTACGATTGTTCTCAGTCACTTTAGCCACCGTAGACTTTTGATTGCTTTTTTCCTTTGTGTTTTGCCATTGATCCTCAGGAACACTCATAGGAGCAAATGGTACTACTTTCGGTTCGGACAGAAGGCTGGGGGTTGTAGGTAACGGCTTTTCCCCCTCTTGTTGCGGTTTACTTTTCATCCAAGGAGACCAGCTGGCTACCAGTAGGACTAAAGAGAAAATGCCCACCGTTACCAACCATAAGGAAGATTTCATGGCACCTCCCTCCAGCCCACTAACTGGGGCCGCCGCTCCTCCTGAAGGAGTTAGCTCCGGGAGCTTGGCCTCCAGGGCCGACCACCCGCCTTCTGGGGGCTGTAAGCCCTCCCGCTCCCGCTGCCGGCTAAGCCGTAATTGCTCTTCCAGTTGTCTCACAATGGCTTTGATAAATTAAGTTGATAAAAATTTGCCGCCAGTAGCTTCAGGCGTTTACGTGCCTTAAATAAATTCGACTTACTAGTCCCTTCGTTAATCCCCAGTTTACGGGCAATTTCCGGGTGAGTAAATCCCTCTAAGACGTGTAGGTTAAAGACTATTCGGTAAGCTGGTGGCAAGAGTTGGAGCAATCGATAAATCTCTTCCTCCTGTAAGCGGTCCAGGCCCGTATTCCTGGCGCTGTACCCCGAACAATTACCTGAAGGGACAACTTCTTCCGTAAACAGGTTTTTCTTCCTCCGTCGCAATACGTCGATAGCCGCGTTAATCACAATCCGTCCAAAGTACGCCTTGACGGAGCCCTTCGGGCGGTTTCTCAAGAGGTAGTTGAACAGCTTAACGAAAGCATCCTGAGTAATCTCTTCCGCCTCTTCCCGGTTACCTGCGTAGTGTAAGGCTATGCTCATCCCGTAGGGATACAAGCGCTGATACATTTCCCGCTGCGCACTTCGGTCACCCTGGGTGCAAGCAACCACCAATTCATCCAGTGAAAGGCTCGGCGTGGGCATGGGCGGTGGTGAGGTAGCAAGAAAATTGGTGGTAGATAAAGATAAAGTCAAAGGAGAAACCCGCTTTACTCTACCAAGTTAACGTGTAAGTCAAATGTTCCATTAAGTAATTCGACGGGATTGTCAGCCCCTTCTTTTGTTCGGAAAGTCCCAATCATACGCCCATGCTCGTCAAAAGAATCAAAGCTTAAGAGTGCTTCGTACCTCATGGAGGAGGTGTTTTCTTGGTGTGGGCAATAAATACTTCCTGAAATCTCACTTGTCTCTACTTCAATGGTAGCGGGAGAATACGTTTCCCCTGCGTAGGCCATCCCTTTTTCTAGTTTCCGCACCGGAATGTTTTCGGCGGTAATGCTGAGTACCACTTCATTATCCGCCGACATCCGACGCAGGTACAAGCGATTTTCTTCCGTGGCCGTATTAATCGTCAGGGCAGTAACGTAGAGCGTTGACTCATCAACACCACGCAAGCTCTGTTGCTGGCCGTCAATCGTAAAGGAGATGTGTTGGTCTTCGATAGTGGGTAGCGTAACCACCGCACTGTCTTCACAGGCAGTTATCGTAAGTAGGAGTAAGCAGAAAAGGGCATTTATGTATTTCATCTTAGGTAGTTGTTTGGTGGGTACACGAATTTGATGGCCCAACCGGTTGCCTGGGTGCCAGTAAAAAGTAAAATTTATCCTTACACCGCACCTGCGGCCGCGCCCAGGTGTTGTAAGAAACTAGGAAAAACACGTGCCTTACTTATATTGGCGCACCTCCTACACACAATTAGTCGCATGCAAGGTCTTTGGAAACGGTTTACCACTGCCATAATTTTCGTCATCATCATGGTGGTCGGCCATTTCACGGGCCCCTATATGTTTAGCCTCCTTTTTCTGGTAATTGCGGGGGGATGCCTCTGGGAATTCTTCGGCCTTACCCTCGATCTTCATACCCGAAGAGATTTGGTGCGCAAAATCTTCGGGTTAATCCTTGGGCTACTTCCCTTCGGTCTAGTAGCTGTGCTGTCGTTGGCTAAAATCAACCAGCCCGAAACCTTTATTTCGGTGGCCGGCCTGCTCTTCAGCCCTTTTGTTTTCACGATCTTCATCTACGAACTCTACAGCCACAGCAAGGAACCTTTTGCCAATATTGCCTTCATGATGCTTGGCCTGTTCTACATCGGTGTCCCCTTTGCCCTAACGAACTATATTGCTTTTGATGGATACGACTTCAATTCCAAAATCGTTTTCGGCCTGCTCGTCCTCACCTGGGTAAACGATACTGGGGCTTATTTGGTCGGTAGTATGATCGGCAAGACACCACTCTTTCCACGTATTAGCCCGAACAAAACCTGGGAAGGCACCACCGGCGGACTCATCACCACTTTAGTTTTCGGTTACCTCCTTAGCGTTTATCTCGACAACAGCCTCTCGACGGCCCAGTGGATGATCCTCGCCCTAATCGTTGGCATTTTCGGTGGCCTGGGTGACTTGGTGGAAAGCATGCTGAAACGCAGTGTCAAAGTTAAAGACAGCGGCAATCTCCTGCCTGGTCACGGGGGATTGCTGGACCGCTTCGATGCCTTTATTTTCGTCATTCCTTTCGCGGCTACTTTCTTGCTTTACCTAAGAGGATAAGGGCGCGGCCGCGGGTGCCGGAAGAAGTATGAAATAAAAAGTCTGAAGTAAGAAATTTGAAATTCTAAACGTGACCATCACTACTCCTGACGATCTCCTCCGCCTAGCTCCGGACGCTAAGACCCTAGAAGCCGGTCGCCGCTTGTTCTACAGCCGCCGCTGGCGGCTGGTGGGGGGAGACGGTCAGTGGCTTTGGGGAGAATTCCCCTACGGTAATTCGGGTAAAGCCAGTGAAACTGCAGTAGAATTAACCACCGGTCGCTATGTGTGCAACTGTCGGGGCCGTACCCGCCCTTGTGCCCACGGCCTGGCCTTGGTGCTCATGTTAAAAAACGCCCAAGAGCGAATCACCGTCGGGCAACCTCCCTCCTGGCTGCGCTCCGTACAGTTCCAGACGGAACGCCGAGAAAAACGTTATCCCACCCAAAACACCTTGGGTGCCAACCAACGGCAAGAAGACCGCCTGGAGTTGATGAATGCGGGGGTCGAAGAGCTAGAAATCCGCTTAATCGACTTCGCCCGCCGGGGCATTGCCGACACCCTCGCCCAAGGTCCGGAGCCTTTCCTACAAACCGCCGCCCGGCTAGTGGATGCAAAACTTCCTGGCCCAGCAGGGCGTTTACGCCGACTCGCCGCCCTGGGCCCAGAAGGGACGGAAAGGGAGATTGCTCGGGTACTAGGCGACCTGTACCTATTTATTCGGGCCTGGAAAAACCAGCAGGAACTCACTAAAGATCGTCGCGAAGAAGTGCTGCAATATGCAGGGATGACTTCACGGAAAGAAGACATTTTAAGCCGACCAGGGTTAGACGACCACTGGCTCGTGATGGGCGTCGCGGAAGGTAGTGACGATAAGCTCCGTTTTCGGCGTGTATGGCTCCGCGGTGAGGTAAGTCGTCGTTTTGCTCTCATCCTCGATTATGCTTTCCGAGAGCGTCCGTACGAAAGAGCCTGGCCATTAGCAGCTTCTTTTCAGGGTGTATTGCATTACTATCCCGGCAGTTACCCTCAGCGGGCCATTTTTCCGCATCCCGTTCCCGGTGGCCGTCCTTATGATGGATTAAAGGGCTACACATCCTTCACGGCGTTACTCGAAAATTATCGTAAGGCTCTAGCGGTCAATCCGTGGCTACTCTCCTACCCCGTTTTTTTGCAATCGGTCCGGCCGATTAAGCACAATGGCGTTCCGGGCTTGGTAGATACTGCGGGAGTGTTCTTTCCTTTGCCCCCAGGCTATTCGGGCTATTACACCTTACTCGCCGTGAGTGGAGGCCAATCAGTAAAACTATTTGGGGAATTTGATGGCTACCTGATTATGCCACTCAGCTTACATACAGGAGCTGGATTAGTCCCGGCGGACGGGCTAACGTAATACCTCTACTTTCCGATTAACCACCCCTGCTTCCGTGGTTAATTGCAGCGCATAAATGCCATTAGGCAATTGGCCCAGGGAAAGTTCCCGGTGGTTGGTGTCCAATCCTTCTTCGCGTATCAGGGTACGACCAGTAAGATCCGTAAGACTTAGAGCAGAAAAGCGCTGCTGGCCGTTTAGGTGAATCGTAAGCTTATTAGCAGTAGGGTTCGGGAAAGCTTGTAGCTTACCGTCGAGGTAATCACTAGCCTCTACTGGTGTAAATTCCGTCGCATCAGTGGGTGCTTGACGAGTGATGGTCAATTGGTGAGGATTGATTTTAACCGCATCCAAGTGGCCAGCGCTATTCATAGCTTTGCCTGTTTCGTCTCCCCCGAGGGAAATGACGAGTCCATTGTCGACCTCGTCGCCTTGTTCACCGTAGATTTCTTTGAAACCAAATACATCCTCGGTGATAACAACACTAAGTTCTCCGATCTTACCGAAACCACTTACGCCCCTTCCGTCGCTAGTACGAGTAAGCGCAGACTCGATCCGGCCTTGGCCAGGCTTGTTATTAGTTAACGACAGAATTGGACTATCGTAGCTCAGCCAACTTCCCTCATCGTAGGCAATCCCTACCGAATTAGCGTTGACTACATTAGGGTCGTACACAAAAGGGAAAGTGAAACCAAATACATCTTCGGTAATCACTACGTTAGTTCCCATGTTGATATCCAGCACAACCAAATCACCTGGCTCTGCCGTAAGGGTACCGCCAAGATTTACTTCATAGGCGGCAACGGTTTGAGGTTCCGAGCGCAGGCGATGAGCTAGTCCGATGTTCGCCATCACCACTTGCGTATCAGCAGAGCTAATGATTTGGTCACCATTAGCATCGATGTACTTAAGGTCAAGGCCATTGAAATCCGTTCCCCAGTCTTCGCCATACTGAGCGGACCAACTGGTGGGAGCAAGAGATAATCGAGGCGTGCCGCTACGCCCCATGGCTAGACCAATAGGTAGTAAATCACTTACATCAACAACGCCATCATTATTCGTATCACCAGGCCAAATACAGTCCTCCTCCATGCACGCATCGGTATTGGCTGCACCAATGGCAACGGTGACGGGAATTTCGGCAGAAAACTCACAATTATTACCTGCCTCCTGATTCAAGCAGTACTGGATGGTGAAATAATCCGTTTGTCCCGCTGCCGAAGAGGCAGGGAGGTAGCGGAGGTGACCATCAGCTGAATCGGTAACTATCGTACCGAGCGTCGGTTGGCTAACCACCGACCAGGCAGCTTGGCCACCAGGTACATCATAAGTAATCTTAAGAGGTGTTCCCGCCGGCGTAGTCAATTGATTTTCTGTAGCGGCAGGGGCATAATTTGAGACAACAACGTATACGGTCTCTACTTCTGCTTCCCCTTCACAGCCCGGTGGCTTAGAAGAGTAGGTGAACTGATCAACGCCAGACCATCCGGTTGGAGGGATGTAGGTAACTTCTCCCGTCGCTGATCCTTCGACCAAGCTACCAAAACGGGGCGTACCAAAACTTACACAGCCAGCAAATACACTGTATAGGTCATTGTGTAACACGTTAAGTGTAGTACTTTGGTTGGGCGTTGTATAGCCACGGTCTTCTTTGGCGAAGACATTGGGCATAACGTCAAGAGCCGTTACGTGGAAAACCAGTGGCTCTTCAACTCCTTCAACGGCGTAAGTTAAGAACTCATCTCCAAGGAAGTCTTCGTTCGGCACGTAGGCCATAACGCCATTGGAATCCATTACACTACCATTAACTGGAGTGGTAAGTGGGGTAGCACCTTCTGGGGCAAAGATGAATTGCCCTCTACGAGAGGTGAATACGCGCATAGTGTCTCCACCAGTCTGTCCGGCTTCGGGTAAAACATTAACACTGACCGTCCCAAGGTCACAGACCCCCATGGCACAACTTACGTAGTTGAGGTCAGTCAAGCCCGTAAAACCGGGAGAAGGAGAGAAGAGAATTTCTCCATTAACCACCTCAGCCGTACCAGCGTTTACAACGGGAGCAGCTACTAATTCAAGTTCTCCGACGTTGGAGAAGTCATTATCTCCAACTGGGATGCTAACGGCAATTCCTGACGTAGTGACCGCAAAGTCGTGCCGGCAATCAATTTTGGCTTCCACTACCGAAATGTCGAACTCGGTAAAAGCCACGTTGACTTCAAACGGAAAACTTACCAGTAGTAGATCATCACTACCGGTAAAGTCAGCATCGGGCGTGTAGGTGAGGGTATAGTTAAAGGTAGGGTCTTCAACTAAGGTAACACTGCCATTATTCGGCGACCGCCCGATAACTGGTGCGAAACGCGAAAGGAAAGAGTAGGTTACCGACTCATTTTTGATGGAAACCAATTCCTGCACCCCTTGGCCATAAACACCAGAAACGGCGCTTAAAAGCAACAACATCAAAACCAACTTGAGTAGTCGTCTGTGCATGGGGGAGAAAAAAAATCGGTTAACGCCACAATATAGGAATAAGCGGCAATGTCTAGGGAATATTAGCGTTATTTCCTCTTAATTCTAGTGAACACTTTTTATCACTTAATCTGCTACTGACAACTGTAAACTAGGCATTTAGGTTGTAAATTTGTGAACAATGAATGAAAAATCAAATAAGTTAATTAGCCTATTAGCTAGTCTTGACCGTAGTCAGCAACGTGGGTGCCGCAAACTGATCCAATCTCCCTGGTTTTCTAGCAACAAAGATTTACTGGCTTTTTATGACGAAATCATCAAGCGGATGGACCGTGGAAAAAGTCTCGACAAGCGTCAAATTTGGGCAGCAGTTTTAGGGAAAACCAAGGCATTCAATGACGTCAGGTTCAGAAAATATACTTCAGATCTTTTCAAACTCATTAAGGAGTTCCTAACCCAGGAAGCGCTCGAACAAGAACCAGAGCTGAAAAACTACCTTTATCTAGCCGCCCTCGAGAAGCAAAACCCCGATAAACTAATTCGGGGTGTAGAGCGAAACTGGACGAGTTTTGCGGATAGCCAACAAGATGCCGATTACAACCAATTTCTCTACCGCCATCTCTTAGAGCGCAGGAAACGTTCCTTACTAAATTACGAACACCGCCCCTACGATCGAGGGAACGTAGAGGAGATCAGTGCTTCTCTGGACATCTACTACATCGTAGTAAAACTCCACTCCGCCATCGATGCCCAAAGCCGTCGGCAAACAGAGCAGCACCAATACGATTTAAAACTGGTGCCCGAAATCGTCAAGTTTTTAGATACGACAAAGACTTATTTAGATTATACTCCAGTAGCCATTTACTATTATATGTACACCATGCTTTCGCCTTCTACGGCGGATGCAGAGTCGGCTTATTACCATTACAAAGACGTCATCTTAAAACACGCCGACGACTTACCCACGGAACAAATTTCCGGTT
>JBCDGT010000033.1:0-10805 GCA_038750915.1 Bacteroidota bacterium | reverse complement strand
GGGCGGGGCGAAAATGAAGCGCTGCTTCGGCGCCCTGGGCGGCCATTAAATCGTGAGCGGCTTGTAGACTTTTCGTATCCACGGTTCCGGCAGGCCAGTATTGCCAAAGGCTAGTCAAGATTACTGCCAACACGAGCAGTAATAGCAGGCTCCTTCTCTGGGACCGAGGGTACGAAACGTCCGACATTTAATGGGTTAGTTTACTGATAAAAGCTAAAGTCGAGAAACTGACACAGCAAACCACCGATCAGCGCTAGGCAGATGGTCCAATAGCCTGTGTTGATGGCCATGTATTTCCAGTTGCGCCTTTCGAAAAGAGCATTGATGCTGATTAAGGGGCCTAGGAACAACAGCCCGAACAACCCGCCGTGAAAAACTCCGTGGCCAAAGTGACGGTGTTTGGTAAAGAGTTCGTATTTGTCGTCGAGCATGTTCAGATCGGCCCACAAGGCAGAGCCTTCCTCGGCAAATTCAGGTAGCATTCCGAATAAGCCGGAGAGGCTAGTTTGGTGAATTACTACTATCATCAAAAAGGTGGTGACGAAGATGCTATAAACGTAAGTAAGGCCAAAGATTTTCAGCATATTGGCTTCGGCCATATCCGCATCGGATAAACCGACTGTCTTCTGCCAGGCATTGCCGAAAAGTGGTTTGCTGTAGTAAAGCGCACCCACGGCCAGTGGTACGAGAGCAATGAGAAAAACAACCCAAAAATTTGTGGGGGACATACTAGATTGGTGGTTGGTAAGGCGCGAAAGATAGGTGTTTAAAGTTGTAATTTGCAAATTTATAAAACAAATTATTTTGTTTCAATTGCAAGACTACAAGACTACAAGACTACAAGACTACAAGACTACAAGAACACAAGACCACAAGACCACCCTACCACTGCCAAACCCCACCCACAAAAATTAGTCGCCTGGAGAATAACTCATTACCTCTTTCTAAGTAGGTGGCATCATAGGAGTAGCTTCGGATATTCTCCGCATTAAGCAAGTTGTTGATGTTGAGGTAGAGGATCACTTGGCCATCGCCGAGGGGAAGAACTTTGGAGAGCGAAAGATCCACCCGCTGGTAATTGGGGTAACGCTGGCCATTTTCAGGAGCGGCGATGACAGGGGCAAACCAACCTTCTCGTTCCGTCAAGGGGGTACGGCCGATGACGGGGAGGAAGTACGTACCCCGGCGATAGGTAGCAGCAATCCCTACTGTCCACTGTCCCAAAAACTGTTTTTGCACCTGCGCCCGCGCCAGGAAAGGAAGATCACGGCGGGTTGGAATATGACCGTCTACACTCCGGCTACTGGCAAGGGCACCGCTGACCCAGGCCAGCCAGGAATCTTCTTCCAGTCCGACACGTAGTTCTCCGCCCTTAACCCGTAAATCAGGACTGAAACCATAATTTTCTTGCTTTGCGTAAGCGGCGGCTTCCACCTTCCAGCCACGGTGTTGGTAGGCGTATTCCAGGGCGATTTGCCGGAGTTCCAGCCACTGCCATTCCCGAAAATCGGGGCCTGGCGGGAGGTACTGGCTAAAGTGCCCTCCGCCCAAGTTGAATTTGTGGCGAGCACCGGGCCGAAACCGTAACGACGCTTGGGCGGTGTAGCGAAGGTCATTGATGTTCAACTGCCTAATTGGCTTGATGCCTGCACCAACTAACCATTTATCGCCCAACCTAAACTGTGCGTAAGCGTAGCCTTCGAGTAGCTGATGGGCGGTTTCCGTAAGGTAAGTACCACTGGGGGCTTCGGGGGCTAGATCGTAGTCAGAAAGTGGAAATCGGCCTTCCGTCCGATCGTCGTAGCCATTGAAAGTTGAGCCGATCTGAAGGCTAAAACCCGGCCCTTGGTAGCGGCCATGGGCCGCTGCGTGCCCCGTAAGGCGCCGCGGATTTGTGAGAATGTTGCCGAGGGTGAATTCGGCCTTTTCCCAATCTATGGACTGATTGAATTTCCAAGTCCATCGCTCCCGTTCGATGCGCCAGTTGAACACCGCGAGGTGGCGGGGTTTACGTTGCTCGAAATCGCCCGTATAGTAGGGCGTGCGGGTCAAGAAACGATAGCTTTCTTGAAAGCCGAGGTAGAAAAGCTGAAAGCTGCTTTTGGAACTGAACTGGTGGACGAACTGCACGGCGGCGTCCAGAGAGCGCGAGCGTTTTAGTTCAGGTAGCCCCTGCTGATTAGCGGCGCGAAAGGCCGAAAGATTGCCGTAGTTGACGAAGGCACGGATGCCACTTTTTTCTCCTAGTGGCCGGGCGTGTGACAGACCAATACCAGCCATGTGTACGGACAAGCCGTGCTGACGAAACGCTGGTAATTCAGCACTGGTGTAAAGGCCAACGGCTCCGGCGCTGGTTTGTGAAAAACTTACCGGTGGGTGACTGGAGTAGATGCGGACATCGCGTAAAGGAATTTGTCCGAAGATGCTGAATTGTCCGACCCCGTTACTCTGATCGAGGCGGACGGCGTTGCGGATAGGCACATCATTGAGGTAAATACCAGTAGCGGCACTTGGGCTACCGCGTAGGCTAACGTTAGCCGTCTCGTCGACATTCGTAGCGGCGGGTAGGCTGTTAACGGCCAGTAGCGGATCGGCCTTGGCGGCCGGGTTGAGGTAAATCTGTAGTTGGCTGATGCGCTCACTGGCCAATTCTCCGTGCAGTATTTTTTTTGCCCGTACCGTCACGGCATCCATGCTAGCGGCGTCGGTTGCCAGCAGCGTCAGGTGTAGTTCTTCGCTTTTCGCTACGAAGCGGCGTAACTCCTGAAACCCTAAATAGCTGATAATGATGGTGTCGGGGGCGGGCAATTTCAAGCTAAACGCTCCTTCTGTATCGGTTACCGTTACCAGTCCGGGGGTAGCTTTGGGATAGACGTAGGCACCCGTTAGGAGCGTAGCGTCCTCTTGGCTACTTACCGTTCCGGTCACGATAATCTGGGCGCGGCCGCAGGTGCCGGCAAGGGCTAAGAAGAGCAGTAAGAGGGAGCGCATGGAGCAAATTTTAAAACGGCGGACCACTCGCTGTGCGAGTCCCCGGTTTAGCGTCGCTGTGCGGCGCTACGGATTTGAGGTGAATAGTAACTCGTCGGCTAATGCTTATGTCTCAACATTTCACTCATCGGATGAACTTTCGCGACTGCGTCAGCAAAAGATGCAACCGATGAGGAAAATGGTCTGCGAATTTTTCTCCGCTCATCGGATACATCTTTCCGCCTGACACAGTCGGTGGAAAGTTTTATCCGATGTGTCGAAAAGAACTTATCTCGCCTTATCTAGCCCAGGCAACAACACCTTACTGACCCAGTAAAATTTAGGTTGCAGTTGCAGCGCTTTGAGGTAGGTCTGACGAGCACCAGCTTTATCACCGGCATTGGCCTGTGCCTGACCGAGTAGTGCGTAGGCTTGGAGGTGGAACCAATCACAACCATTCGCGGTAGGGGGGAAAGCTGCGACGGACTTTTTCAATGCTACGACAGCTTCCTCGGGATCACCGCCCCAGGTGGTGGGGGTGTAGTGGAGATTAGACCCCAGACAGTAAAGCGCCTCGGGGCTATTTGGTCCCTTCTCTGCCCCTTTTTTGGCCATTCGGCCAGCTTTGCCTCCGTAGAGCATTCCCTTCATGGGGGTGCGGGAAATGAGCATGCCGAGGTAGGCGCTGTAGAGGCCGTTGGCGGCGGGGTGGTTCACTTCTTCTTCCAGAACGCGATCCAGGGGGACTTCCATCCGATTGGAGTAGTCTTTGATGGCGGCTTTGTCTTCCCGGCTAAAGGCAGCTCCGGCGGCACCAAAGTAGAGTTTAGCTAGGTTGATATCATTCTCGATGGTAGTGGGTAGGGTCTCGGCTAGCTTGACGGCATCGGCCCACTTGTCGGCATCGTTGGTGAGGAAGGCCTCTAGTGATAGAGCGGAGAGCTCAGAAGCATTGTCGCACTGAGCGGGTAGGACGTAAGGGGTGAGTAAGACGAATAGGGATAAAACTATGTACTTCATGGTGTAGTATTTTTTATTGGTGATATCGTACCGGAATTACCGGTAGCACTGATTACGAGGGGTATTATTCGTTAGTGGTTGTAAGTACCGGCTTTTTAGCCCCTACAGCTATTTTACTTGCTGGGTGGCCCCCTTTCGTTGATGAATTGCGAGGAGTATGATTCGTCAAGTGATTCCTACCATTCGTCAATTTGACCGGAATGGCTTGGTGGGATAGTTAAGTAGGGGCGTACCTTGGGCAGACAATGGAATCATTCACTAATCAGACGGTACCTCTTTCTTTTATGGTCTTCCGGAAGTCGGCCTGGGTAGACCTCGGATTTTGGCTAGTGTATGGTCTGTTTTGGCACCTGATTTTCGCTCCGGAGCCACTTACGGGACCTAATCTGCTTATTTCTGGCATCCTTACGTTCTGGCAGGCCGTTGCCTCCTACGTTCACATTCGGTTTTTATTACAGCCACGTTATGCCGGCTTACTTTCCATTCCGTTATATGCGGTAGGAACCTTGCTAGTAATCGTCATATCTTCGTTGCTTTCCTGGACGAACCTTTACGCTTTTTTTTGGTCGGTACTTGGCGATAGGGCTTTAGACGTTTTCCTGAAAAACGGTTGGCAGTACTGGACCGGCGCACTACTAGGAGGAATGACGATGGCCGTTGCTTTTACTGGAGCCATCTACCTCTTTGGTCGCCGCCGGGAGCAAGAAAAGCGAGAAGCTGAGCTGGAAAAAGCCCGGACGGAGGCTGAGCTGGCTTACCTCAGGGGGCAGTTGAACCCTCACTTTTTATTTAATGCGCTGAATAGTATTCACGTACTCATCCCTCGTAGTCCCGCAGAAGCCCAACAGGCTCTGGAAGGCTTCTCCGACTTACTCCGCCACCAACTTTATCGTTCGGAAGAAAAGCTAGTGCCTTTAGCGGAGGAGCTTGCCCACTTGCGTAAGTATGCCGAGTTGAGTCGCCTGCGGTTAGAGGAAGATTTTCTCTTCGCCCTTCAGGTGCCGACCAGCCCTGGCGAAGTATTAGTACCACCGATGCTTTTACTTCCATTATTGGAAAACGCCATCAAGTACAGCCCAAAAATGGGTGGAAAAGTAACGGGTATCGCGGACCTCCAAGAAGGGCGTTTGCACTTTACTTTAACCAATAAAGTTGGTGCGCCCGTAGTCACCCCACAAAAGGAGCAACGAGCGGGTGGTATTGGGCTGACCAATATCCGCCGCCGTCTGGAGTTATTGTTTCCGCAAGCGTATAATTTTACCACTACGGAGCAAGCGGGGCACTACACCGTTCACCTGGAAATTCCCCTAAGCGAATGACCTTGCGCACGCTGATCGTTGACGACGAGCCCCTGGCCCGAAAAGGCCTAAGTGACTACTTGGATAGGGTAGATTTCCTGGAAGAAGTTGGTCAGGCTAAAGATGCTATGGAAGCGCTTAATCTGCTGGGGGAAAAGCAGGTGGACCTCCTCCTCCTTGACGTACAGATGCCCGGCCTGAGCGGGGTAGAACTACTCCGTAGTTTACAGCGGCCACCGGGGGTAGTCTTCACCACCGCCCATCCGGGCTTTGCCGTTGAAGGCTTCGAGTTGGACGCCATTGACTACCTCCTCAAACCCATCCCTTTTCCCCGCTTCCTTCGGGCGATGCTGAAGGCCAGAGAACGACTTTTTCCCGATCCCAACCCTGCTTCTTCTGCTCGCATGGCACCTGCGGCCGCGCCCACGGCTCCACCACCACCGGAAGATCTCTTCATCCGGGAAGAAGGCCGGGTAGAACGACTCTTACTTAAAGACATTCTCTACGCAGAGAGCATGCAGAATTACTGCCGCATCTACACTAAAGAGGGTAGCCATTTGCCCTTACTCCCCCTCAAAGACCTCCGCGAAGCCTTGCCCGCACTGGACTTTTTTCAAATCCACCGCTCTTACCTGGTCAACCTCCGGGCCGTAGAGGCTATCGTTGGCCACCAAGTCCGCATTGGGGAAACCCTGCTGCCCGTCAGCCGTCCCAACCGGGAGGAACTGGAACGGCGGTTGGTAAAAGGGAAGGTGTTGTGAAATCGCCAATCCAATTGGGGGTATTCCCCAATTTCTCCCGTCTTTTACGGCATGAATTTATCCGTAGATCTATCCGGCCAGGTGGCCGTACTTACCGGCGGAGCCGGTGTATTGGGAATGGCCATGGCACATGCGTTGAGCAAGGCCGGGGCAAAGGTGGCTTTATTGAGCCGGACAAAAGCCAAGCTCGAAGCGGCGTGTACGGAGTTAACCGCAGCTTCCGGCAACGAAACCCTTGCCCTGGCTTGCGACGTGACCGACGAAGCCTCGCTCCGCGCAGCCCTGGCGGAGCTAAAAGCCGCCTTTGGCCGACCGCACATCCTGCTCAACGCCGCCGGCGGTAACCGTGTCGGCGCAACCGTGATGCCCAATGCCGATATCTTCGCCACTTCTCCGGCCGACTGGCGCGGCGTCATTGACCTGAACCTAATGGGTACCGTACTGCCCAGCATTGTCTTTGGGGCAGAGATGACGGAAGGGGGGAACATCATCAACATTTCCAGTGCGGCGGCCAGTCGGCCGCTCTCGCGGGTCGGGGGGTACTCAGCCAGTAAAGGGGCCATCGACAATTTCACTGGCTGGTTGGCTTCGGAACTCGCCACCCGCTACGAAGGACGGCTGCGCGTTAATGCCATTGCCCCCGGCTTCTTCATCGCCGACCAAAACCGCGCCCTTCTACTCAATGAAGACGGTACCCCCACCAAACGCGGCGCTCAAGTGCTCGAACGTACTCCGATGCGCCGCTTCGGCGAACCGGAAGAATTGCAAGGCGCACTGCTGTACTTAGTCTCCGATGCCGCCAGTTTCGTTACGGGGACGGTGCTGCACGTGGATGGTGGTTTTGGAGGGTGGGCGGGGATGTGAGTTTACCTGCTGCGTCGTATGAGGGACTAAAAACTTGGAATAAGCAAAGGAGCAAAATCTCTCTAGTTCTAAGCTCTCTGTTCCTAAATCCCCCCAACTCCTAGCAGCACGCAGGGCGACCTAGCAAGACGTGAGGCCGTCTAACTCCCACACCATTGCCAAAACAACATTTTGTTTTCCCAAAAACCCACCATAGCTTTGTCCCGTCGGGCGGCAAGCCCACGAAACGTAAATAGCATGAATAACCACGCTTTCTACTTTTATGGCGACTTCTACTTTTACCACCTCCGGTAAGGGACGCGCTCCGATTGTAGCTAAGCAAGACGAAAAGTGGCCCTGAGAGATCGGGGCCTTTTTTATTTTACCAAAGCCACCCATGGACACTTTAACGGCTTTACAACAACTGCGGGTTAGTATTCAGGGCTACGCTGGTGCCTTCCACGAAGCGGCCGCCCGGGCGCACTTCACCGACCGGGAGGTCGTCACCGTTCCCGCCCACACCTTTGCCGATGTGGTAGAGCAGGTGGAAGAAGGCCGCAGCGACGTTGGCCTCATGGCCATCGAAAACACCCTGGCAGGTAGCTTGATGGCCAATTACGACCTGCTGCAACGTGCTAATCTGCGGATCACCGCCGAGGTCTACCTTCGCATCCGCTTAAACTTGATGGCCCTGCCCGGAACGCACTTGGAGGACTTGCGCAAGGTCCACTCCCATCCCGTCGCGCTCATGCAGTGCCAGGAGTTCTTCAAGGCCTACCCGCGCATCGAAGTGGTGAAGGACGTAGATACCGCCCTCAGTGCCCGCGAGGTGATGGAAAAGCAGGACCCGACCCGTGGTGCCATCGCTAGTACGGCAGCGGCGCAGCTTTACGGACTGGAAATCCTGGCACCTGGCATCGAGACCAATAAGCTCAATCACACCCGCTTTCTGGTATTAGAGCGGGGCCGTGACCACCGGGAAGATGACGGTAATAAAGTCAGTCTTAGCTTCGCCACCAGCCACGAAAGCGGTAGCCTGTACCGGGTGCTGATGGTGCTGGCGGCCTACCAGATCAACCTCACTAAAATTCAAAGCGCTCCCATCATCGGACGGCCCTTTCAGTACCGCTTTCACGTCGATTTTCTGCTCGAAGGCCACGTTACCCTGGAGCAAGCCCTGGAAGCTATCCGGCCCATCACCAAGGAACTGCGAGTACTCGGTGTCTACAAAGCGGGTGTAAAACCATAATCTCTCATGACTACTCTAACTGAAATAGCGGTGACCCCCATTATTCCTACAGCCAACAGGCTCGGCGAAGTGAAGGAGTACTACTTCAGCACTAAGCTGCGCGAGATTGCGCAGCGGCGCAAAGCCGGCCACGATATCATCAACCTTGGCATCGGCAGCCCGGACTTACCGCCCGCCCCGGAGGTGATCCAGGCGTTGACTAAGGCGGCAGCTGTTCCCAGTAATCACGGCTACCAACCCTATAAAGGCCGCCCCGCCCTACGGGCAGCTTTCGCCGGTTGGTACGACCGCTTTTTCGAAGTGGAATTAGACCCAGAGACGGAACTGCTGCCCCTCATCGGCTCTAAAGAAGGCATCATGCACATCAGTATGGCTTTCCTGAATCCGGGTGATGAGGTGCTGGTGCCAAACCCTGGTTACCCGACCTACCGCTCGGCGACTGAGCTGGCCGGTGGTACCATCCGTGACTACCGGTTGAATGACTCTTCCAACTGGTTGCCGGACCTGCCGACGCTCGAAGCAGAAGGCCTTGATAAGGTGAAAATCATGTGGGTTAATTACCCTCACATGCCCACGGGGACGGCTGCTCCAAGGTCTTTTTTCACGGAGCTGGTAGCCTTTGCCCGCCGCAATAAAATCCTGTTGGTCAACGATAATCCTTATGCTTTCATCCTTACTGATTCGGTCCAGAGTCTACTCTCGGTTCCGGGCGCGAAGGAGGTGGCCATCGAGCTAAGCTCTCTGAGTAAAGCACAAAATATGGCCGGCTGGCGTGTGGGCGCGGTCGCAGGTGCCAAGGAATATTTGGCGAGTATTGTCCGCTTTAAGAGCAACATGGATTCGGGCATGTTTGCCCCGGTTCAGGAAGCTGCCACGGTCGCCCTTGGCCTCGGGCAGGACTGGTACGCTGCCCTCAATGCTAAGTACCGCGAGCGGCGGGAGATTGCCTTTAAAATTATGGATGTGCTAGGGGCCAGTTACCGTCGCGACCAAGTGGGGCTTTTCGTCTGGGCCAAATGCCCGACGGGTCAAGACGGTTACCAGATCAGTGATCATGCGCTCTACGAGAAAGATGTCTTCCTCACCCCGGGCGGCATCTTCGGCGATGAAGGGACCAACTACCTTCGGATTAGTCTTTGTTCCCCGCCGGTACAATTGACGGAAGCTCTCCAACGCCTAAGCGACCAATAGACCAAAGAACCAACAGATCAAACTACCCAACCTTGACCGTCACCATCATCGGCATCGGACTTATCGGCGGCTCCCTGGGGATCACCCTGAAGGAGTCGGGTTTCGCTACCCGGATCATTGGCGTTGATGCCAGTGAGGAGAACCTCCACAAAGCTACCCGTCGGCGACTGATCGATGAAGAAATGTCTTTAACCACAGGAACGGCCGCGGCTGACCTCATCGTACTTGCTACTCCCGTCGACGTAATGCGGACGCTGCTTCCGGAACTACTGGATCAAGTACGCGATGATCAAGTCGTAGTTGATGTAGGTTCCACGAAGGAATTGTTGCTTGACGAAGTGGCTAGTCATCCCAACCGGAAACGCTACGTAGCCTGTCACCCGATGGCTGGTACGGAATACAGTGGCCCCGAAGCGGCTATTCCGAACTTATTCGAAGGCAAGACCTGCGTGATTGTTGATGCGGAAGACAGCGACCAAGAGGCACTAAATGTTGCTCGTCGCTGTTTCAAGGCAGCGGGGATGCATTTCAGCCGCCTTGGCCGTAAGGAACACGACCTTCACTGCGCTTACGTGAGCCACATCAGCCATATCGCCAGCTTTGCTCTAGCCCTTACTGTATTGGAAAAAGAACGCGACGAACAGCGGATATTTGAATTGGCCAGCTCGGGTTTCGGCTCTACGGTCCGCCTCGCTAAAAGTTCGGCGGATATGTGGGTCCCCATCTTTCGCCAGAATCGGGACCATGTACTTGACGTTCTCGACGAACACATTGAACAACTTTCAAAATTCAGATCACAACTCATTAAACGCGACTTCGACGGTTTCTATGAACGCATAGAAAAGGCCAACGAAATCACGAAAATTTTGAGCTGAGCTCGTCCGCCGAACCGTAAAGCTGGTTCGTCGGCCGAGCGAATCCTTGCTCCTTAAAAACGCATTTGCACCGGCGTTCGCGCCCAAAAAATAATAGATAAATCACCCCATCATGGAAATGAAAATTGGAAAAGTTTTGCAACCTACTCCTGGCCGCGGCCTGGTTATTGCCGGCCCCTGTAGCGCGGAAACTGAAGGACAGGTAATGCAGTGCGCTAAAGATCTTGCCAAGCTCGGACAAGTAGATCTTTTCCGCTCCGGCATCTGGAAACCCCGGACTCGTCCTGGCAGTTTTGAGGGCGTTGGTAAAGAAGGCTTATCCTGGCTTAAGCGTGTTAAGGAAGAAACTGGTTTACGTACCACCACGGAGGTGGCCAAGGCGGCCCATGTGTACGATTGCCTCAAAGCGGGAATCGACGTGCTCTGGCTCGGTGCACGCACTACGGTAAATCCCTTCAGCGTACAGGAAGTTGCCGATGCGCTCAACGGCACTGATATTCCCGTACTGATCAAAAACCCGATCAACCCCGATCTCGGCCTCTGGCAGGGAGCGGTGGAGCGGATCTATAAAGCTGGCATTACCCGCATCGGCCTCATC
>JBCDGT010000032.1:0-10863 GCA_038750915.1 Bacteroidota bacterium | reverse complement strand
GGCCTATACAGCTTTTCAAAAATTTTGAAGTTTACTTGCTTAATCAAAAATTCTAAATTTCATCGCACCCGCGCCCTCTTAGTTATTACAACCTAATCGATCTACTCCTTCCAGCGGTAGATCGTAATCTGGGGCGAAGCGTAGGGCAACGGCGTAATCGGCACAAGCGGCCTCCTTATAACCCAACAACTCATTGGCGTAGCCCCGGAAGAAAAAAGCCCGGATGTGGATGGGATCGTTTTTGATGACTAAGTCAAATTCTCCTCTGGCGCTTTCCACGCTATCTAACTCCATCAGCAACAAACCAGCGTTGAAATAGCCGGCTACGTACTGACGATCGGCCAGGCTGGCTGCGCGATAGGCATCGATGGCTTCGAGCAAACGCTCGGAGTCCCGGAGGAAATCCGCTTTGGCGTGGAGGGCGTAAACGTCGGTGGGATCAATGGCGACAGCCGCATCAAAGTACTGGCCAGCCCGGGGAAGTCCTTTTTTGAAGAGCAACTGCCCGAGGGTAATAAAAGCATCCGTCATATCGGGGTCGATCTCGGTGGCTTCTTCGGCCGACTTGATCGCGCGGGCCGTATCCCCCGTTTCCAGAAAGGTTTCACTCAGTAACAAGTAGGCATCGGGGTTACGTGGATCGACTCGAACCACCTCGTTGAGGGCGGAGAGTGCACCATCATACTGCTTTAAAATGAGCTGGGTTTCCGCTAGCCGCAGTTGGGTTTCCACATTATTGGGGTCCAATGCGGCAGCCCGTTGGAGGGTCCGCAGGGCCAGGCGACTCCGGTAATAATCAAGGTAGACATCACTCAGATTCCAGTGGTAAGTAATGTTGGTACTATCGATCGAGAGCGCGCGCTGCATATCCTCAATCGCCGCATCGTAATTTTCCTTGTCGTACCACATCGTGGCGCGCTGGGCATATAGGTCCGCGTTGAGCGAATCCTCTGCTAGCGCCACGGTAAGCTGATCGATGGCAGGATCACCGGAAGATGGTGAGGGCTCTGCCTCCGTAGTTTGCTGGGGACTACAAGCCAATAAAGACAGAAGCAACAAACAAAATAAAGCCCTCAATGATGGGCCAGCGGGAATTACGACGTTCATGCGCAAGGCGGTATTTTCGCGACAAAGGTACTAACGCTTCATCTCCCAATTATCCTAGGTCCCAGCCCTTGATCGAATGCATCGTCAACGTTTCCGAAGGTCGGGACGCTGCCGTACTAGCTGATTTTGCCGCGGCCATTAACAGCGTGCCCTCCTGTAAATTATTACATCAAGATACTGGCGCTGGCGCTCACCGGACCGTATTTACTTTCGCCGGACCGCCAACAGCTGTGTTCACCGCAGCCAAAGCCATATATAAGGTAGCCCTGGACAAAATCGACATGCGCCAGCACCAAGGTGAGCACCCGCGGGTTGGGGCGGTGGACGTTTGCCCTTTCGTTCCCATAAAGGGCATTACAATGGAAGAAATTGTGGCGCGTACGCAGGTGCTGGGAGAAGAATTAGGCGCCAAATTCGGTGTTCCGGTATACCTCTACGAAGCAAGTGCTACGGCGGACTACCGGCGCAACCTGGCCACCATTCGTAAAGGGGAATACGAAGGCCTAGCCGCTAAAGTCCAGGATCCTGCCTGGCACCCCGACTATGGCCCACTGCTCAACGAATATTTCGGGGCGACCGTGCTCGGCGCCCGGCCCTTTCTCATCGCCTGGAACATCAATCTGGCCCAGGGTGTCTCACTGACCGTAGCTAAAAAACTGGCCGCCAAGCTACGAGGCAGCGGCACCAAAGGCCAGCCAGGACTATTCCCCGGCTTGAAAGCCATCGGTTGGCACATTCCCGAGTTCGGCCGCTGCCAAATCAGCTGTAACGTGGTCGATGCTGACCAAACGGACCTGGCAAAAGTCTACCTGACGGCCGTCCACTTGGCTGCTGCATTAGGTGCAAAAGTGACCGGCTCCGAACTGATCGGCTTAGTACCCGAGCGCTACCTGCGCCGTGCCAGCAAAGCCTTTTGCTTCTCCGGTGATCGGACCGAAGAACTGGATACTGCGGTAACCGTACTAGGGTTGGCAGATTTGGAACCGTTTGACTGGCGGGAGCGGGTGTTGGAGGAAGTGATGGACAAGTAGGAATTCGGGAAAAGTTCCCGCAACTATTGTGGAATAGTTCTAAGAACAGCGTCCCTAAGCAAAAACAATCCTACCATGCGTACCTTTTTTCTTCTTTGTGCTTTTGTCTGCCTGAATTTTAGTGCCCAGGCCCAAGTCGACGATACCCTCCCTCCCTGGTTCAAAGCCGACGTACTTCAGTTAGAGCTGGAAAAAATAGTTGGCCCACTTAGTTTTGGCCAAACTAGCGAACTAGACGAAGCATTAGCTTCCCTGCGCGAACAAGCGGTGGTGGTCAAACCTAGCCAGCGCGGCCAGTTGCGGAAGCAAATGCGACAGTCGCTCACCGCCATTCTCACGCCCGAGCAGCGGAAAAAGCTCAAGGCGAACCCAGATGGTCTTAAAGCGCTGTTGGCCAGCACCCGCAAACGCGGCAAGGGTTAGCCCCTCTTCTGATCTTACCGTACGCGACTGTTCCTACCTTGGGGCAGTCGCTTATTTTTTGTTGGCCAACCGCTTCCGAAGTGCTACCCCCTTATTGGCCATTGTCGCAAAATCATCATAGCCCTCATTAGCAAACCCGCGGCGGGTCCGGTGAATCCAGAACTTGTCGGAGAGAGCTTGGCCGAAGGTAGCCTCCACTGCTTCCTGGCCGAGCATATAACCCAGCATGCCACCCCAGGTGGCCGTTGGGTTGTCCGAATCCCAGCCACAGAGCGCACCAATTTTAATGGTTTCTTTCAAGTCACCTTCGCCATAAAAAAGACTGATGAGAGAAGCGGCGAAGTTGATGCCAGCGGCAAAGCAACCGTTGCAGTAAATGTTTTGACTGGTGATGTTATAGCCATCCCGCTGCTCCACTTGGTAGCGTTGGTAGACACTGTCCCGGGTAGCTTCCCAGGGCGTGCCACGGTCGTAATGCCCCTTTACGAAGTCATACATGGCAGCAGGGTATTGCCCATTAGTGAGATGTTTCCTTGCTTTTTCGGCCATGCTTTGCACCTGCGTACGCGCCACTTTGCCCCTTGGCTCCGCCGCCGCTAAGGAGTAGAGTATTACGTTGAATTCAGCAATCTCCGCCGCTTCATAGCGAGCGGAAGTACGGATCGGTAAATAGGCCAGCTCAACTGCTAACTTGGAGTTACCCGGAGCAAACAAACCAAAGATCTCCGTCGTCAATTGGGCGTCGATCATGGCGTAGTGTTCATTCCTACTGGAGTCGCTAGTAGCGGGGGGAGTCACCCCTTCCAGCATCAGCTCTAGGGCACGCTGATTACTTACCCAGAGGTAGTTCTCTTCTTCGGGGTGAATGTGTCGCAGCCAGCCCTCCCGGATCTGCTCTCCAGTTAGGGGTAAGGAATCACTCTCGTAAAGGAGGTGTTGATAAATGTACTCGATGTCGGTATCATCGTCGGCTCCCCAGATCGTATCAGGAGGTAGAAGTACGAAATCGATGACCGGCGAGATTTGGCTGATGGTATCTCCTGACCAGATGTTGGGCTGATCTGGTCCACCCCAATCTTCCCGGGTATAAAAATCGCCCGTTGTGACGGCCCCCACATTACCGATCTTATCCATTTCCGTGATGAGGCCCGTCCAGTTAGCAATGCACTGGCCCAGCCAGAAGCCAGCGAATTGATCTTGGAGTACGGCATCGTCCTCTAGTGGTTCCTCCTTGGCAGGTTCTGGAGATTGGCAATTTACGAGCCCGCAAAGGCAGAGAATCAAAAGTTTATAGCGCTTCATGGAATAAATTTACTCCTTTACGACCTTTTCCGTTCGCTGTTGGCCTGCGTGATAGATTTGTAGGAGATAGATGCCATTAGGTAGGGAGCTTAAATCGATTCGATGAGTTCCACTTAAACCAGTAGCACTTAGCAATTGCTGGCCCAGGGGATTTAACAATTGGTAATCGTAGTTCCGTAATTCCGTGGCTACCCGCAGCTCGTTTTGGGTGGGATTGGGCCATAATCGCACAGGTTCCTTCAGGACTTGTCGAGTGCCGGTAGCCGTTCCCCGGAGGATATCAACCTGAAGTGCATCGAAGTAAAAACCGTCTAAAGCCAGGTTGCTATCCGAGCTCAGTTCGAAGCGGAGCAGCACCTCTTCGCCCAGGTAATCCGTGAGGGGGATATGCTCCTGAACCCATTCCGTTTGCCGGCCATCATATACCGGTTCGTCCGGAGTAAGCTGGGTGAGTGCACCGGGCTCAGTATACATACCACACTGAGGAGTCCAGCTTTGTCCCCCATCGATGGACACTTCAAGCTGCACTTGGTCATAATCGTCCTCAATGTTCCAAGTTGCCCAGAACTGTAAGTCGGCGGCGACAATACGCGGATCGGTCAGGTCTATGGGGTCCACTAAACGGAGGGTGTTAACCGCATCGTTAGCATACCTTCCCGCAGGAGAGTCCGTGACAGATGAATTAGGGGAACTTTCATGATGCACCCCTAGCGCGATTCCCCAATCCCCATCGGTTGTCCAGGCATCCAAGTTATCAGCCATTTCGGTGAATACATTTATTGCTTCTCCGAATACGATAGCGTAACGATCGCCTACATAAAATTTTCCGTTGTCAACTCCTAGTTCGAAAATGATGCTATCTCCCTCCTGGATGGATTCCGCCAACTGAATGAGGCTTGTAGAGAATAATTCTCCTCCTTGCTGAAGCCCCGTTTGTGGCGTCTCAAAGGCGGTGGTAGCAATGTTGGAGGAAACGGGAGTAAAGCGAACCGTCAGGGTACCTTCAGAAAACCCGTAGCGGGTTAAGGTATACGGTAAGAAAAAACTAAGTGTATTTACTTTCTGAGGGACGTCCGCCCGTATTAAACCAAAGTTGCTGAGTGCTTGTGCGGCCGTGAGGTTATGAATCAGCATCTCCCGGCAAATTCCTTCGATATCCGCTTGTGCGGGCCAGAACGAGTAGCCAATTTCCGGGGTCATGGCAAAGACGGGATCTCGGGCACCACCTTTAGCGGTGGTCAACATTCCGTACATAAAGTCGTCACTATCTCCAGAGGCAGGATAAAGATCGGCAGAGATAATGTTATCGTACCCGTTAGTACGGACCATAGCAGCACTGATCTGACTAAAGAGAAAATCATCGGGGGTTTCCGTGTCGCGAGCATACCCAAAAGGATAGAGTAGCAATTCCCCGTGGGTGTGGTTATTCAAGGCAATTTGAAAATCGTGGGTCTCCACAAAGTACCGGACCGCCCTGGTTTCTGGTTCACTGAAAGGGCCCGTTCCTGGGTAAGTCTCAGATCCTGGATCAGGGTTCGTACCAGAAGTCCCCCACTGTTCTTCTCCTTCAGGGGTCAGGTAGGAGTAATTGCGGTTAAGGTCTACCCCTACTCCATCGCGGCGATTTTTGCGCCACAGCCCTCCACCGTTAGGGGCGATGGTTTCGTTATAGAGGTAACCATCCGGGTTCAAGCATGGAATGAAGTATAGTTCGTTGTTATCGACAATGGCTTTGACTTCCGGGTTCCGCTCATAATTTTCAATAAGGTACCAGAGGAAGAAGACCAGTTGCTGCATGGAAGCGGGTTCGCGGGCATGGTGTAGTGCGGTATACAGAATTTCTGGCTCCGTATCATCAGCGAGTGTGGGCTGGTCCGACAGCTTGATCCACTGTTGATAACGCCCCTCGAAGGTTTGGAAGTCAGTAGGATTTTCAGGGTCTATGTTATCGGCCCTCGGCGTCATAATGTCCAGGCCGTTGGCCTGGCAGTAGGCGTACATTTCATCCAATTCCGTGAGTAATTCGGAATAAGTCAGGAAGCCCCCCATTGAGCCGCCATGGTAATTCTGAGGGGTAGCAAAAGAGAAGCCTTCTGGAACACACTCCGCATTTTTTGGCGTACCAACGTAACGGTGGCTAGTGGGGTCGTTTTGATCCCGATAAAACTGCCCAACATCTTCTAGCAAAAGATCCACCTTCCAGCCTCCAGCGCGGGCGATGGCCAATTCTTGTTCGGAGAAATCACTAGTAAAAGTTAAGCCTGCCTTATGATCTCCGTGATCCATAGCCACGCCGAGCTCCTGTAATAGATGAAGATCATGCGCTCCATTAAGGTGTATGGTTGCCCGATGATAGAGCACTTGAGTCTTCACCTGAAGGCCCAACACCAGTATACCAAGCAAGAAAAAATAACGAAGCATGATCCAAAGTAATTTCTACAAAGCTACACTGCTTCTCCTGTGAATGGCAAGGTTGAAGCCATGGCTGTCGGCTGATAGACGGGCTACACCCGCTTAGAGACTACGCTTTTAGCTGCCCTTCGTGCTTTTAGCTAATCACACTAAACTGGTGACCTACAATCGCGCGTAGGGCGACCAGCTCCTATTTGCCGGGAAGCGGTGTCTAAAAAGCGCGGCGTCTATTTACTAGATAGCAACACCTCAATGAGTTGCTGAGCCGAAACCTGACCTTTTCGAGCTACAAAATCCCGATCGGTATCATCCCCAATTTCGTAGGTAATACCTTCGGCGCCAAATTGGGTCCGGAACCAGCTGGCAGTGGTCGGCTTACCTATTCCTTTGGCATCTTCATTCACCTTAAAGTCGCCGCCGATGGCTTTTTCAATCCCCGCCAACCAGGCCTTCGTGAAGTCTGGCAACGCGCTTGGAGGTTGCACACTATCATCGTGTGTATAGAATACATCATGCCAAGTAGAGTGAAAATCCATGCCCAATACAACTTTGCTGCCGGCTTTCCGTACGGTTCGTACTACATTATCCGCTACCTGGCGTGCTTCGGGTTGGTTGTAGGTTGCCCAATCTCGGTTCGAATCTATGCCTCCAGCCGAGTGGCGCCAGTGCCCGAGGTCTACTCCATCAGGATTAAGTAATGGATACACCAAGAACTGGTAGTTCTTTAACAGTTCTGGTAATCGCGGATCCTCCAGTAAACCATCGATGAAGGCTTGAAAGGCTAAAAATCCGGTCACTTCCGGGGGGTGCTGCCGACTGAGTAAAACGATGGTTGGCCGTTCATTCAACGCTCCATCGGTAATGGCAAATCGCCTGAGGTCCCGCCCCAAGCGGCTTTCACCAATGGTGGTTACATTAATATCATGCTTGTTGGCTAGTTCGGTCAGCCATTCCCCTACATCGGAGGAATTGATCACCTCTTGCCCCGCGACATAGAGCGTCTCCCCAGCTGATATGGACAAGGCGACCGTTATCTCTTCTTTATCGGAATGATTGATAATGGTCGAGGAGTCTACCGACACCCAACTTCTTCGATCCTTACTCAGCTTTGGGTAATACCTATGATTAGCTCCGTTGGGATAAGCGATTCGCACGAATATCTCCTGATCTTTTTCTGAGCGCAGGCGAAAGGCGTACCAGGGGCTGGGGTTAATCGGCTCGTTCTCAGGTTCGATGCTAACGACGTAGGAAGTAGCAGTTAGCTGTTCCACTCCATTCAGTCTTGCTCCATCGAATTGGTTGTCGAAACTAAGCCCTTCAGTGGGAAAGTCGTAGCTGCGTTTATCCTGTAGGCTGATGGCCCGCGTACTCGTATCCACCGGTGTAGGGAAGACAAAGTCGGTTGCTCCACGGTTACAACTGGCGACTACCAAGATAAACAGGAAAAACGGTAATATGCGGAAGGGTGAATTCATGTTTGCTAGTCTCTTTTCAAAAGTGAAAAGTACGAAGTGTGGAGCAAGTCATATCACCTTGCCTACTATATTACCAAATCCGGTGGCCCATCTGCAATGCTAGTCCTGGGTGTAAGGTCGCTGTGGGGCGTTACGAAGCTAGGTTAGCCAAAGCCACCTCCTCCTGCTGCACCGCGCACTTCAACCGGGGGTGCTCAAAGGGCGTGGTCCGCCGAATAGATCACCCCGCCTTACGCTGCTGACTTTCATAGATGAGACGCTTACCCATTTTTATGATAGCGTTAGTGGTACGACCGAACACATCCGCCAATTTCCCTTCATCATTAGTGTAGCACATAGCTTCGATTAAGAGGGCTTGTTCTTCCCGAGTCCAGGGTTCGAAAGCACGGGGGTTGTTGGTTCTGGCGTTAGCCATGTATTCCGGAAGCGCCTCCGTAGTTTTCCGCAGTCCTAATGCTAAAACGGCACGGTGAATTTCGGTGGCTTTGGCGTCATCAAGTTTGTCGAAGTTATCGGTATCGAAGAAAGGGATCACGCGCCAGGGCTCGTCTACGGTCCGTTCTTTCGCCCGGGGGTACTCCCGCAAGATATCTGGCCGGCGTTCGTGGAAAGCGAACAAGTGCTTATAAATCCGTTGCCTGGTATAGATGCCCCGATAACGGTTATAAGCTACCAGTCCACGTAAGTTGCGGTCCACAATGGAGCGGCTGCCAATAAAGATTTTGGCTAACTGCATTACGCTAGGCTCGTAGCCAAGTGTTCGCAAGTTCCGACAGGTTGTTTCGATTTCCGCGTCCGGAATATTTACGGCGGGTAAGGTAACGGGAGCCAGTAAGTGTTTACGCAACCGAAGGAGGCCTTTGTGTACCGCAGGATCATCAAGGCAGGTATCGCGTTGGTCGTACAGTTCTCCGGTCCGAGGGTCAATCCCGTTGCGGAGGGCGTCCAGAATTTCCAGTAAAGATTGGCTAGTCATGTCGCAAGGAGTTTTGATGAGCGATTTAGTTTCACCAGCAAAACTCTGGGAGCTTCCCACTTTTAGTCGTCAATTAAACGAATACTTGCGTATATATCCGTATAAATACGACTACGGGTGACGCCGCTAGGCGGCTCTTAGGAGCTAGGGGGCTAGGAGCTGGGGAACTAGGACGCTACGCTGCTAGCACACACTTCGTGCTGCTAGGAGGCCAAAGGCCGTCTAGTTCCCAGCTCCTAGCCTCCTTGCACCTGCGGCCGCGCAAAAAAATTACGGGAGCTGCAACTTTCCTTGAACCTTATCCCATTATCTCTCCGTCCGCAAGGATATTAATTCATTCCACCATGCTATTTATTGCGATTATACAACGAGATAGGCAGGGGTTATTCCCCCTCCTCTCTGTTTGCCCCCAATAGGCCCGTTCAACGGACCGGAGCCATTGGAATGGGCTCCTCCTTGATATGTGATACTTGATATTTGATTAGTGATAGCTGATTTGGCTCCTGCAGTTTCCATTCGCTGCGGTATCGCCTTGCTTCATCCTTAGCGAGACGGCTGAAAGACCGGTGAGTAGTAAGTGCGGTAGCCAAATCAAAAATCAGCTATCACTAATCAAGAATCTCCCACCCCAGTAGCCCAACGGCAGAGGCAACCGGCTTAGAACCGGTGAAGTAGAGGTTCGAATCCTTTCTGGGGTACCGCGGACATAGCTCAATGGTAGAGCGCCGGCTTGAAACCCCGGAGATATAGGTTCGAGTCCTATTGTCCACATTTTTAGACACCGCTGGAGGCTGGGAGCTAGGAACTAGGACGCACTTCGTGTTGCTAGGAGGCCGAAGGCCGTTCTAGTTCCTAGCTCCCGGCCCGCCTAATTAAGCACCTGAAGTCAAATAAAAAGCCCCGGACACCATCATGGCAGACGTCCCGGGGCTTTCTTTTGTGCGTACTTGCAAATGATCAGATGATCAACATGGCGTCTCCGTAGGCGAAGAAGCGGTATTTCTCCTTTTGGGCCTGCTTGTAAGCTTCGAGGATGAGTTCGATGCCGCCGAAAGCGCAGGTAGTAATGAAGAGGCTGCTCTTAGGTAGGTGAAAGTTCGTCAACAGGTGATCGGGGATGTGGAACTCGTAGGGAGGAAAAATGAATTTATTGGTCCATCCTTCATTGGAAGCCAGGAGTCGCTCGGCGGAGACACTGTTCTCGCAAGCTCTTATAGAAGTCGTACCAACAGCACATACTTTCCCACCATCACGCTTAGTCGCATTTACGGTGTTGACGGCATCTTGCGGCACTCGGAAATATTCCGCGTCCATTTTGTGTTTGGATAGGTCTTCCACTTCGATATCCCGGAAGGTACCGAGGCCAAGGTGAAGGGTGATTTCTGCTTTCTTCACCCCTTTTAGCTCCATTCGCATCAGGGTTTCACGACTGAAATGAAGACCAGCCGTCGGCGCGGCTACTGCTCCAACCTCTTTGGCAAAGACCGTTTGGTAACGTTCTGCATCCCGGCTATCTGCCTCCCGTTCGAGTAACTTAGGTAGCGGCGTATTACCTAGGCTGTGTAGCTCTTTCAGAAATTCATCGTTGGGGCCGTCGAAGAGGAAACGAATGGTCCGGCCACGGCTGGTCGTGTTATCCACTACCTCCGCCACCAAGCGGGTGGCACCGCGCTTATCGTTAAAGTACAGCTTGTTACCTACCCGTATTTTCCGAGCAGGGTCCACTAATACATCCCATAGACGGGCTTGAGCGTTCAGTTCCCGCAGTAGAAAGACCTCAATCCGAGCCTGTGTCTTTTCTTTTAGGCCATAAAGGCGGGCGGGAAAAACCTTAGTGTTATTGAAAACGAGTGTGTCGCCTTCATCGTAGTAATCCAGCAAGTCGGTAAACATCTTATGTTCGATGTCACCGGTGGCTCGATTCACCACCATCAGGCGGCTATCGTCCCGTCGCTTACTTGGGGTTCTAGCGATGAGTTTCTCGTTTAGTTCAAACTTAAATTGCGACAACTTGGTCCTCATTCCCGATGAATATTTTAGGCAAATTATTAGCGAAACAGCGGGCAAAGGTAGGGGTATTTTTACAAATCTAATCCAGGCCCGTCTTTTAAGTAATTGGTGTTGGCACAGAAAGTTC
>JBCDGT010000031.1:0-10889 GCA_038750915.1 Bacteroidota bacterium | reverse complement strand
CGACCACCTTCTACATGACGGTAGGCTTCATCAAGCCCAACGCTGGCCGCGTATTTCTGGACGATCGGGACATCACGGAGTTACCGATGTACAAACGAGCACAGCAAGGTATCGGTTACTTACCCCAAGAAGCGTCGGTTTTCCGTAAATTAAGCGTAGAGGATAACATTGCCGCGGTCCTGGAAATGACGGACCTAAGCAAAGCCGAGCAGCGTGATAAGTTGGAGAGCCTGATTGAAGAATTCAGCCTGGAAAAAGTTCGAAAAAGCAACGGGGATACGCTTTCCGGCGGAGAGCGCCGGAGGACAGAAATTGCCCGGGCACTAGCCACTGATCCGCGCTTTATTCTCCTAGATGAACCCTTCGCCGGCATCGACCCTATCGCGGTAGAAGACATTCAGTACATTGTAGCCAAGCTTAAGACAAAGAACATCGGCATCCTCATCACGGACCACAACGTACAGGAAACCCTCAGCATAACCGATCGGGCTTACCTAATGTTTGAAGGCAATATCCTCAAGGCTGGTACCGCCGAGGAGCTGGCTGCTGATGAAATGGTGCGAAAAGTATATTTGGGCAAAAACTTTGAGTTGCGGCGTAAGGTGATTGAGTTGTAGTTGACTCAATTAGCGGCCAACCACTGCCGGCGCAGCATCCGGCAGCTGCGTTCGCTACTACCCGAATCTACCGCCAAATCCATTTGTACAATGGCTTGATTCATTATCTCCGCCGTCCAGCCTCCAGGAGCACAGGAGCACTCTCGTAATTCATCGGAAAAGGAGGTGTAATACCGCACGGTGGTACAGATAGGGCTAATGATTTCTCCCCTACATCTATCCGTAAGCCTGCGAGCTGGGCGGGGATTAAAGGTCCCTGCGGGATAATGAAGATGATAAGCCGGTAATTGATCGTGGCTGAGGCTACCACCACCATCGCCGTGGATTCTTAAGTGCCACCCTGTGTGGTTTTCGACTTCGGCAAAGTCCAGTTCCGCAATACCGGGAGCAGACTGAGAGCCACCACATGCCGCAAACACTACAAGCAGTGGCGGTAGGGTAAAACGGAAAGAAAACATAGTGGAGTAGATTGCGGGCAACCTTAAGGATGCAACTTTGGTTACTTTTGGTGTACAGCAGCTTTCGCCCATTACAATTGGACTACCAAGCTACCAAATAAACCGACGAGTCGCCTTGATATCCTACGAGACTTACACGCTAACCAACGGCCTTACCGTAGTATTACACCACGACCCTAAACGTACGGTGGCGGCGGTGTACGTACTTTACAAAGTTGGCAGCAGGAATGATCCGCCTGGTCGTACCGGCTTTGCCCACCTTTTTGAACACCTCATGTTTGCGGGTAGTGAAAACGTAGAAAATTTTGACGATGCTCTCCAGCTTGCCGGTGGAGAGAACAATGCCGTTACGGGAGCTGATCAAACGATTTACTACGATATCTTGCCCGCGGATAACCTTGAAACCGCGCTGTGGCTGGAAAGTGACCGGATGCGCAAGCTGAATTTCAGTAAGAAGTCTTTGGCCACCCAAAAGAAGGTGGTCGTAGAGGAGTTTAAAGAAACCTGCCTTGAGGAGCCCTACGGCGATTTATTTCATCATCTCAACGACCTGGTGTACAAAGTACATCCTTACCGCTGGCCGGTTATCGGGGAACGTTTCGAGCACATCGAAGCCGCCGACCTGAAGGACGTAAAAGACTTTTACTACCGCTACTACCGGCCCGACAATGCCATTCTCAGCATTGCCGGGGGCTATGATCCCCGAATGATCAGGGAACAGATCGAAAAGTGGTTCGGCGACATCCCCCCTTCTTCACCGGAGCACCCCAGGCCGGAGCTACCGCAGGAGCCCGAACAACGAGAACGGCGGAAGAAAACAGTGGTGGCCGATGTACCCAGCCCCGTCATTTACCTAAATTACCGCACTCCGAGTCGACAGCATCCCGACTTTCCCGCGATTGACATCCTTTGTTTTTTGTTGGGCAGTGGTCGCTCTAGCCTGCTTTACCGCCGCTTGGTGAGGGATGGCGACCTATTCGCTGAAGTATCCGCCAGTCATAATGATGGGCTCGACTCCGGCGCCATCTTTGTCGATGCACGGCCCGCTGAAGACGCCAACTATCAGGAAGCCCGGCATGCTCTTTTCACTACCATCCGTGAAATGAGGGATCAGGGTGTTCAACAGGAGCAGTTGGATAAAGTCATCAATCGCCTAGAACACCACAACCACTTCAAAACAACCAGTATCGCCAACCGGGCTTCTGAACTGGCCTACTATGCTTCTCTCGGAGATCCAGAGTTAGTCAACTCCATTCTGCAAAAGTACTTGGCTGTTTCCGTTGCAGACGTGAACCGGGTTGCCAAGCAGTACCTGCGGGAGGAAGTGCTGAGTGAGATTGAGTATTTGTGTGAAGAAGAGTAACTTATCTCATTGACCCACGTATTTGCTCCAACTTCTCAGCGCTGCTGGCGCAGACAGAAAAGTGTTATTTCCGTGATCCGCCCCAGGCATAAACTCGTGGGTTACGACTAAGCCAGGCACTGGCTTATGGTCGAGTAAGTCCGTAATGGCCAGATACCCTTTACGCATTTTATCATTTTCCTCCGTACCTAGGCTTAGGTACATAAATGCAGGAAAGCTATCCACTTCAGTTAAAAGCCGCTCGGCCTCCGGTAGGATGGCAGTATCATCCCGCCAGAAAGCCGGACTAAAACAAAAGTAAGCGTCAAAAAAATCAGGGCGTTCTACCATAGCGTATAGCGTAAAAAGCCCCGCCCGATAATGACCAGCTATTAACTGTTGACCAGTGGTTCGGTAGCGCTTATTGATCTGCGGTACTAGTTCGTCGGTAATGAATGCTAAGAAGGTATCACCCGCTCCTACTATATCTCCTCCGGTTTCCTGCGCACAAAAAGGAGGGGTTAAGTCGCGGTTACGGTCTGTATTCGGTATTCCAATCGTAATTACCGGAGGCATTACTCCGGCAGCCGTCAAAATATCACCAACTCCGGAGAGGGTAAAATCTTTGGAGCTGCCATCCAAAACAACTAAAATAGGATACTTAACCGCAGTTTGCTCGTCGTAGTCTCGTGGTAAGTGTATGAGCACCTCGCGGTCTTCTCCCAAGATATTCGAAGAAACCACTTCCACCGAATCGGCCTTAAGTTGATTACGCTGTGCTTGCCATTCAAAAAGGCCGAGAATGACAATAGCCGTAACGAGGGCCGTGAGGCTTACAGTAATAAATTTTCGCTTCAAGTTTATCCGTTTTAGTTCTAGTAGCAAAGAACTTTTAGAAATCGCACCATACTTGCGTCACACCTACGTCTTTCTTACGTCATTGCAGTGATTGGAGTAGATTTGTTATCCGACCACCAGATGCTAACTAAATTCCCTCCTACGAATAGTCCATAAATCAGTAGTCCTAATGGGAATTGGCCATAAGCTTTCTGGCCGGTGAGCAGCTTAACCAACACTGGTTGGGCAATTAGAGCGAATACTAAACCCACCAACCATTTTCCTTGAAAATGAAGTAGTCGCAGGCAATGATTCGCCTCTTCCGTGGTCCATTCTCTAGCACGATACCACAAGAGCACTTGCAAAAGCAAGGGTAAAAATGGAAGGATAACCACACTGTAAACTGCTAACCGCATCCACTCGACTAATTGCCCTTGCTGTTGAGGCCGATTAGCAGGCATTAATTTGAAGTCTTCTATCCTACAATTCAAGGCTTTCGCTAATGCTCGTAAAGAGTAAAGCCTGGGTTGGACATTCCCTCGCTCAATTCGTTGGACCGTACGGAGAGACAAGCCGGACGTCAAGGCTAATTCTTCCTGGCTATAACCCTGTTTTTTTCGTGCTTTTACTATTTGTTGAGGGGCGTAGTGTACTGCGGCACTTTTCTGATTTTCCATTTAAGTAAGGGGGATTAGCTTGGGACAATTCCCAATTATTTATCGAGCTATTCCCTTTCTATCCGCCAGCAACGGTGCAAGCCTTTTTTACGAAAATCAGGCGGCATGGTTTGCTTCGTAATTTCCTTGACGGAAGCTGCACCAATGACACCCACTTCATCAAACTTAAATTTGCGGTAATTCGTACTGAAATACAGCTGACCACCGGGTTTAAGCAGGCGAAGAGAAAGGTTGATCAGGCGCACGTGGTCCCGCTGGGTATCCAGTACGTCTTTCATCATCTTAGAATTAGAAAACGTGGGAGGGTCTAAAACGATCAAGTCATAGTTCGGAATTTTATGTTCCTCCAACCATTGAATCACGTCCGCCTTAATGAAGCGATGGTTTTCTTTTTCAATCTCGTTCAGCTGCAAATTTCGTTCTCCCCACTCCAGATAGGTATTGGATAAATCGATGCTATCCACCCGCTTAGCACCTGCGGCCGCGCAATAAACACTAAAGGAGCAGGTATAGGCAAAAAGATTCAGCACCACTTTACCTTTAGCTTCCAGCGCCACCATCATCCGGGTTTGCCGATGATCGAGAAATAGCCCCGTATCGAGATAATCGGTAAGATTAACGATGAACCCTAAGCCGTTTTCTACCACGACGAATTCCCGCTGTGCAACGGAAAGTTTCTCGTACTGATCGGTTCCCGATTGCCTTTTACGCAGTTTGAAAAAGACCTGATCACGTCCTATTTCCAGAGTTTCCGTGATGACGTCACGGTACGCTAATTTGCGGTCTTGCCATTCGTCTTCGGTCCAATTTTCGCCGCGGCGATGGTATACGGCGACGTAGAGTTGTTCGGCGTAACGGTCCACCGTAATTGGAAATTCATCGAGGTCGGCATCGTAAATCCGGTAGGCTTCCAGTTCCTGGCGGCGAGCCCACTTATCGTAGTGACGAGCCATTTTCCGGAGGCGATTGGCGAAGGGAGTATAGTCTTTTGACATGGTGGGGTGAAGGTACGTATCTTGCCAACCTCATGCGCATCCGTACCTACTCCATCCGCCACCACGGCCCCGGCTCCGCCCGGCGCCTGCGCGCGGCGCTGGATGGGTATGAACCAGACTTAATCCTGTTGGAAATGCCGGCTGATGCCGACAAGGCCTTACCGGAGCTGATGGCTAAAGAGCTCTTACCACCCGTCGCCCTAGTACTCTACGATGCCAAGGACATCGAGCGCGCCAGCTTCTACCCCTTTGCCAGTTTTAGTCCGGAGTACCAGGCTCTACGCTGGGCCGCGGAGCAAAGCGTAGAAGTACGCCCTATCGATCTGCCCGCAAGACACTACCTGGCCGAAAGAGCCCCTCACGTTCCGCCCACCTTGTTCGCCACCGAGGCACCACCACCACCGGAAGCTCCCTCCATAATTCCTGGTAAAAGCCAGGGCGACTTACAGCGTCAGCTACGCCAAGATCCGCTTTCCCTGATGGCGGAGCTAGCCGGTTACCAAGATTCCGAAAGCTGGTGGGATGCCACCCTAGAGCGGGGAACCGCCGCTCCCGAAGAGACTTTCACCGCCTTACTGAATATGGTCGCCGAGCTGCGGGAGACCTTCCCCGCAGCGTCAGATGCGGAAAACGAACGCCGCGAGGCGTATATGCGCACGGAGATTCGTAAAGCCCTGAAAACCGATGCCGAACGGATCGCGATTATAGTGGGGGCCTGGCACGGCCCGGCGGTGAACAATGTACATCAACACAAAGCCAGTCGCGATAAAGCGCTACTTAAGGGCTTACCCAAGGTTAAGATTGCTGCGGCTTGGGTGCCGTGGTCGTATCCACGCCTGGCACGCGCGGGCGGGTATGGCGCAGGTGTTCACAGTCCGGCCTGGTATAAAATGCTGTACGACTTCCCCTCCAACGCCACGGGCCGCTGGATGGCCACCGCCGCCAAGCTACTACGTAAAGAAGGCTACGACGCTAGTCCGGCCATGGCGACCGAAGGCGTCGGGCTGGCCACCACCCTAGCCAATTTGCGCGAACATGAGCGGCCTGGCATCCATGAGCTGGAGCAAGCACTCCTCAGCACACTGGCCGCCGGCCGCGAGGAGCGCCTAGCGGTCATCCACGAAAAACTAACGATCGGTACTACCGTCGGCTTTGTCCCTCCGGGTGCGACGACCGTCCCCTTGCTGGAGGACCTGAACCGAGAGCTAAAAAGCAGTAGGATGGCCAAACTCTGGGAGATCGCCGGAGAACACTACTTAAAGGCAACTAAGGCTAAGCCCCGGGGTGGCATCGACCTGCGTACCCCCACTGACTTACGGAAAAGCCACCTCCTTCACCGGCTTAACTTGCTAGACATTTCCTGGGGAAAAATCCAGCCAACGGGACCAGATTCCCTGAGTAGTTTTCAGGAAATATGGGTGTTGGAGTGGCAGCCAGAGTACAGCCTCTATCTAATTGAGCGGGCCAGCTACGGTAACACTCTTCCGGTAGCTGCTGGTCGCTACGCCGTAGAAAAGGCCACGGACTTACGTACCGTACTCCCGCTCGCGCAGCTCACCTTGGCGTGTCTTCAGGCAGATTTGCCTGACGTGGTCCCGGACTTGCTCCAGCAACTCAGAAAGCAGGCAGCCGCTACCACTGATGTAGCTGCTCTCCTAGCTGCCCTACCTACACTAGTACAAACCTCTCGTTACGGGGATTCCCGCAAGACCGATACCACGGCGCTCCTGCTCGTCATCGATGAGTTACTACCGCGATTAGCGGCCGGACTACCCGCTGCCGCGACGAATATCGACGAAGAGCAAGCTACCGAACTACTCACTTACCTTGCCGCGGCCAACTATGCTTTAGCCCAGCTCGACAATGAGGAACATACGGATATTTGGACCGGAGGGCTACAAAGAACAGTGGCGACTCACGGTATCAATGCCCTGATTGAAGGCTACTGTATTCGCCTCCTATACGACCATCAGTTGCTTAACGAAGCTGCCGCCGCCCAGCGATTTTCTCGGGCGCTTTCCACAACTAATACCGCCCAGAGCGTCGCCCAGTGGCTGGCTGGCTTTCTCCATGGTAGTGGTCAGTTGTTGTTTCACTTCCCCCCCCTTTGGAACCTCGTCGATGGTTGGGTAAAACAGTTGAACTGGTCCGATTTCGAAAGCATTCTCCCTTTGCTCCGACGCACATTTGCCGATTTTAGTGTTTACGATCGCAAGCGGCTCCTAAGCTTAGCTAAGCAAGAAGATATGGGCGCGGCCGCAGGTGTAAGCAAGGTAGAGAGGCCGGGAAGCACGCCTGACAAAGGCAATAGTAAGGAAGTAACAACTGCCGCCAAGCAAGCAAAAAAAGACCTGGAGTCGGCACTACTAGATTGGATGGGGTGATCGGATGTACGCATACCGCACAACACCAAGCGATCAGGATTGATAGGATGGAAATTGGATATTTAGAATATTCTGGAGATCCTTGCTTACTAATGCATTCTAAACATCCTCCCTAATTCTAGTAATCCTAATCCCCTGGCCTAATGGAGCTTACCACGCCCATAACCACAGCAGGTGGTCCGCCGAATTTTGTACTACATTAGCTTAATGCGCTATCTAACCATCTTATTCCTCGCTTTTGTCGTTGCTTATTTACCCGCCCAGGACTCCCTGGCGGATTCAATTCGGATAATACTGGAGGAGGGCATTGATGCAGGTGCCTTTCCCGGCGCGCAAGTACTCGCACTACATCAGGGAGAAGTTTTGGCCCACGTCACGGCAGGTCATCACACCTACGCCAACGAGCGCCAGGTGCAGCCGGACGATATTTACGACTTAGCTTCAGTCACCAAAACCAGCTCGGGTTTACTCTTTCTGATGCAGGCATACGAAAATGGCGGTATCAGGCTCGATCAGCCGCTTGGTGACCTTTTCCCCGTCTGGGCGGGTACGGACAAGGGGGAGCGAAGCCTGCGGTCCGCCCTCGCCCACCGGGCGGGGCTACGTCCCTGGATACCCTACTGGCAGGGAACCCTCAAAGGCAACGCTCGTTACCCCTGGAAGAAAAAATGGGATACTACGCGCAACAACGATTTTCGCTTCCGTTCTCAGACCCTACGACAAGACAGTAGCCGTCGCTACCCCATTCGGCTCACCGAGGAGCTATGGTTGCACGAGAAATTTCGGGAGAAAAAGATATTTCGAGCTATCCGTAAATCCCCCTTGAAGCCCGAGGGAAATTACGCCTACTCCGGCTTGCTTTTCTACCTCCTACCCGACCTGATTGAAAGGCGGGTTGAGCAGGAAATGCGTACTTACCTTCGCCAAAATTTCTACGATCCGCTGGGGGCCAGCACGCTCGGATACCGACCACTGGACCGGGGAATCCCGCTTGAACGCATCGTTCCGACGGAAGTAGATACTTTCTTTCGACTGACCACGCTCCACGGTGTCGTTCACGACGAAGGAGCCGCTATGATGGATGGAGTAAGTTGTAATGCAGGACTCTTCTCCACGGCGGAAGATCTCGCCAAGCTCTACCAGATGCTTCTAGATGGTGGCACCTATGCCGGTACGCAGTATTTCAAACCGGAAACCATCGCAGAGTTCACCCGCTACCAATACCCCGAGGAAGACAATCGCCGGGGGCTCGGGTTCGATAAGCCCTTGCTAGAATACAATGAAGCGGCCAGCTCCGTAGCGGAAGCTGCTTCCCCCGCTAGTTTTGGTCACAGTGGCTATACGGGCACTATGGTTTGGGCCGACCCCGAAGCGGACCTGCTCTTCATTTTCCTTAGCAATCGGGTGCACCCCAGTCGGAACCGTCGGGCCATATACACCTTAGGAATTCGGCCCAGGATTCATGCATTGCTCTACCGATCCCTTGAAAAAATGCGTTAAAAAACTCCCTGATAAAGTAAGTCTCGTATGATTTACCTCTGCTTCAGCACACTGCTGACGAAAGGGTGAACAGAAGTTAAATGTAAGTCAAAAGCTAAATGGTCCAATTCGGAGCCGTTTCATGTCCTCGACCAGTCCAATTCCATACACTCGTCTATTTAATCAGCGAATTTTCGCGGCAAGTTACCTATTTTGGGCCCAAGATGAGGGCTAAAACCGCGAATGAAAAGATAATCTTTGGGCTTAAAGTAAAGCAACTCCGCCAGGGGAAAGGACTCTCCTTTGCGGAATTATCTAAGACGTCTGGCATTTCCTTGTCTTATCTCAATGAGATTGAGAAGGGAAAAAAGTTTCCTAAAGCCGACAAGGTCCGCAACCTGGCCCACGCACTGGGCACTTCGATAGAAGAGTTAACCAACGACCAATTAGGGCGTAACCTCGCCCCCGTTACCCAACTCCTCCAATCCAATTTTCTAAACGAGCTCCCCCTGGAACTCTTCGGAATCGAGTTAAGTAAGGTCGCCGAAATCATTGCGCAAGCTCCCATGCGGGTAGGTGCCTTCATCAGCACCTTACTGGAGCTTTCCCGGTCTTACGCCCTGCGCGAAGAGAATTTTTATTTCGCGGCCCTACGGTCTTACTTGGAACTCAACGATAATTACTTCCCAGAATTGGAGGAAGCCGTTGACCAATTTTCCGACACCTATCAACTAGGTAGCCTCCGCCCCGTTCCTTCGCGGGTTTTAGCTAAGTTACTGGAAAACAAGTACGACTACGAAATCGTCCCGAATGGCCTGGAGGAGCACCCCGACCTAGCACGGTTGCGCTCGGTATACCTACCCGAGGAACAGCGCTTATTACTGAACGGTACCCTTTCGCCCGTACAGCGGGGGTTCCAGTTCGGGAAGGAACTCGCCTTCAACTACCTCAAGCTTGAAGACCGAGCTAATACCAGCAGCCTGCTTCGCAGCCGGGTTTTTGAGGAAGTACTCAACCACAGTAAGGCCACCTACTTCAGTGTAGCACTACACATTCCGCTGCAACCTTTCGTACAGAGCGTCAAGACCTTTTTCGCTCAACCAACCTGGGACGCACAAGCCTTTCTTGGTCTGATGCAACGCTACAACGCCACGCCGGAGATGTTCTATCATCGGCTGACCAATGTTATTCCCCAGTTCTTCAGCCTACGGGAAATGTTCTTTTTGCGTTTTTTACACGACCCTGAATCCGATGCATTCACCATCGATAAAGAGCTGCACCTCCACCGCCGGCACCACCCCCACGAAAATGGCTTATTCGAGCATTACTGCCGCCGTTGGGTGAGCTTACGCCTTTTGTTAGATATGCCGGACCACGGAAGTAGCAGCCCGGAAATCGACGTACAGCGCAGCCAGTACTACGGTACGGAGGATGAATACCTCTGTATCACCATGGCGAGAGCGGACTATCCCGTGCCTGGCAAAAAAGTCAGTGTTACCCTGGGTTTTCTAATCAATGATGAACTCAAGAAAACCATTGCTTGGGCGGAAGACCTCTCTATCCCCACCCTGACGGTAAACACCACCTGTGAGCGCTGCCCCATCCAAGATTGTAGCGAACGGGCGGCAGAGCCCGTTATCGTACGGAAACGAGAACAATACCAACGGATTAAAGCGGCGTTGAAGGAATTGTAGGATATAAGGTGTATACATCAAAGGCATCAACTTGTGGGCTACCGCTCTAAAATTCCAGTTGAAAATCCGCTTGCTCATACACGGCTACGGCATCCCCACCTTGCACCTGCGTACGCGCCAAATAGGCTTGCTCGGTTTGGCCGGGGGTTGGAATCAGGATGAGTTTTTTATCGGGGAGCGGTGCCAAGTCCATCAAAGTACTGTAGCCAGAACGGCAAATTATGTATTCAGCAGCAGGCAGGTTTTCTTCCAGAAATTTGGCGTTGGCAAAATCCATGATTTCGAGGTTACCGCGCTGCTCGGGCGGGCGATCCGCGGGCACTCCACGAATGAGTAAATGATTCCCGGTTAATTGCTCCAATTGTCGGCATAGTTTTTCCTCCAAACGGCTGCGCATCGGCTCAGG
>JBCDGT010000030.1:0-10959 GCA_038750915.1 Bacteroidota bacterium | reverse complement strand
CCCTACGCCGATAACCTGGTTGAAGTATCCTTTAAGGACGGGGCCTCAAAAGACTTCTTCCACGCGCCGGCGGATTTGGAGGTCTTTACCGGCGACAACGTCGCCGTGGAAACCAAGAGCGGCTATAACGTTGGCCGCATTACCCTCAGCGGCGAGCTCGTTCGCCTCCAGATGAAGAAAAAGCGCGTTAAGGAGGAAAAAGTTGTGCATTCTGTACTGCGCCGGGCCAATCAACGCGATCTGGAAAAACTAGCCGAAGTACGCGAACTGGAAAAGGCCGCCCTCACGAAAACACGAGCCATCGCCCGCCAGAATCACGTGAAGATGAAGGTCTCCGATGTGGAATACCAGGGCGACGGTAAGAAAGTGACCATCTACTACACCGCAGATGAACGGATCGATTTCCGCGAGCTCGTACGTCAATACTCCCACCAACTCCGCGTGAAGGTAGAGATGCGGCAAATCGGCCCGCGCCAAGAATCCAGCCGGCTGGGTGGCCTGGGAAGTTGTGGCCGCGAGCTGTGCTGCTCCACCTGGTTAAGTGATTTCAGCGCGGTAAATACCGCTGCGGCGCGTTACCAGAATATTGCCATTAACCAAGCCAAGTTGTCGGGGCAGTGTGGCCGCCTGAAGTGCTGCCTCAACTACGAGTTAAATACCTACATGGAAGCCCTGGAAGCTTTTCCTAAAAAAGCCGATAAACTTCGCACCGAAGCAGGCTTGGCCATCCTGATCAAAACGGATATCTTCAAAGGGGTGATGTATTACACTTACAAGGAGAATCGGGGGTTGCTCTACGCACTGCCCGTAGCCAAGGTGCACGAAATCTTGGAAATGAACCGAGCCGGAGACAAGCCCGTAGATCTCCAGTCCAACCAGATTGTCATTGAAGAAAAAGAAGAAGACCTATTTGGCTACGAAGACGTTACCGGAGCGGTAGAACTCCCCGCCGAAAAGCGACGTAAGCGTCGGAATAAAAGGAAGGGTAATAAGCGTCGTGGCGGAGCTAAGGCCAAGTCAGGCGCTAATACAGCAGATGGCGTAGATAAAACCGGTGAAGAAAAACCAGCAGGGAGCGGCAAGTCGCGAAGACGGGGCCGTAATCGTAATCGCAACAAGAATAAGGCTGGTGAAAACGCGGCTAATAACTCGACCGGAGCCGATCAAGCTAGTACCGGAAAAAGCAACAATCGTAAGCGCCGTACACCCCGTCGTAAAAAGGGTGGAGGGGGCTCACCAAAAACCGACGCCTAAGGGCAACCCTGATTAAATTGAGAATGTTTGATTTAAAATGTAAAATTGAAGATTTATGGAGCTTCCTCCCTGCAGTCGCTCGGTAAATTATCAGGGTTACTTATTCAATCAACAATTCTACCTTTCTTGGCACCTGCGGTCGCGCCCAACTCTTAGCGAAGCGATCTTGCTAAGCAAAAAAGCCTAACAAATACCAAATAGCAGCATGCAATACGACCTCATTATCATTGGCAGTGGCCCCGGCGGGTACGTTGCCGCTATTCGCGCCGCCCAGCTTGGTCTAAAAACGGCCATCATCGAGCGTTATAATGATCGTCTTGGGGGCACTTGCCTAAACGTAGGCTGTATCCCTTCCAAGGCCTTGTTGGATAGCTCGGAGCACTACCATAATGCCGCATCGCGGTTTGCCGATCACGGCATTAAGCTCAGTAACCTTGCGGTAGATATGCCGCAAATGATCAAGCGGAAGAACGAGGTAGTCGACCAAACCGTAAATGGGGTCAAATTTTTGATGAAGAAAAATAAAGTAGACGTACACTACGGCCACGGCACCTTTATCAGTCCTACGGAAGTGCACGTTGCAGCTTCTGATGGCGGAGAGGATAAAACCTTAATGGCTAAAAACTTCATTATCGCGACTGGGTCCAAACCCATTACGCCGGCGATGATGAACTACGATAAAAACCGAGTGATCACTAGCACAGAAGCCTTGAACATCACCAAGGTGCCCAAACGTATGGTAATTGTTGGTGGCGGCGTTATCGGGCTAGAATTGGGGAGCGTTTACGCCCGTCTGGGCTGCGCGGTTGAAGTAGTCGAATTCCAGGATCGGATTATTCCAACGATGGACAAAGACTGCTCCAAAGAACTAATGCGTGCCCTAAAAAAAATTGGCGTTAAGTTTCACCTTAAACATAAGGTGACCGACGTCAAAGGCTTGAAGACGAAGTGCAAGGTCACCGTTGAAAAGCGCGACGGTGGGGAGCCCTTTGAAATTGAGGCAGACTACTGCCTAATCGCCATTGGCCGCCGTCCCTACACGGATAATTTGGGCCTAGATAAAGCAGGTGTTGCGGTTGATGACCGCGGGCGAGTTGCAGTCGATGATCACCTGGCGACTAACGTGCCGCACATCTACGCCATTGGTGATGTGATCCGTGGTGCCATGCTGGCCCACAAAGCCGAAGAAGAAGGTGTTTTTGTGGCGGAGACGATTGCTGGACAACGGCCACACATTGATTACAACCTTATCCCGGGAGTCGTATACACCTGGCCGGAAGTGGCTGCCGTAGGGCAGACTGAGGTGGAGCTGAAAGAGGCTGGCGTACCGATCAAGACCGGTAAGTTTCCCTTTAAAGCACTCGGACGTGCCCGTGCCAGTATGGACATCGAGGGTATGGTGAAAGTGATCAGTCATGCGGAAACCGATGAAATTTTGGGTGTCCACATGGTCGGCCCACGGACGGCCGATATGATCGCTGAAGCGGTAGCCCTGATGGAGTTCCGTGCCAGCGCTGAAGATGCCGCTCGCATGAGCCATGCTCATCCCACCTATACGGAAGCCTTCAAGGAAGCGGCTTTAGCCGCGACCGACAATCGGCCGTTGCACATTTAGCTCCTACCTGTACTGACAACTTAACTTGGGTGCATGTCGGCAAGCTTGATTGTCATTACACCTATCTCCCAGTCTGGGCGCTGCCGCAGGTGCCAGCGAAATTTGTTAAGAGCAAGCCGGTAGCGGCTAAGTTGTTCCTACTTACATTCTTCCCCGGGCACCACTGTGGGACTGGTTTTTTCGAGTACTAACCTCTTATCGCGCCGTGAAGCGGTAAATGATCTGAAAGTCTGCCGCCCGGGTAAAGGGGCGCCAGTCAGTGGTAGTTACGAACGTTTCGAAGGGGCGCTCATTGGCAAATTGAAGGGTTTGTAGTAGGTCTCGGACGTGGAGGCGGAGGGTTATTTTTTATTCAGTAGCTGTAATTGAGCCATCCCGTCATAGCCAGTTCGTAGCGGGCTTTGGGCTACGTTAAACCAAAGGGCTTCTTTCCGTTGCTCAATGGATTGGCGTTTACCACGTACGGTGACTTCTACCAAGTTGTTCTCAGTGGGCGCCAACTGGACGGACCCTAGATTGAGTAGAGCGGGAACCTCAATGTCTTTCATGTATTCTTGGTAGCCAAGGTGCGCTATTCGAACTTGGTATTGGCCGAACATTGGGGTAGGAATCAAGAAGTAGCCTTGATCATCAGTAGTAGTCCCCTAGAGAAAAGTGGTGTCTGGAAGTTGGTAGAGGCTTATACTGGCAAAGGCTAGCCCCTGTTTTTGCTCATCTAAGACAATACCACTCACTGAGCTGGGCGGAAAGAGTAAAAGATAAGAAGACACTAAGGAGCAGGAAGGTTTCATGATGCAATTATACATCTAAAATAGATGTATAATGAAACCCACTAACTACCTTAACAGCAGGTAATCGCAAGTTCTAAAGGCAGGGTAGGATCGCTAAACCGATGATTCTGCCAAAGAACAGCTAAACTTTCGGGTAAAAAACAAGTAAAGCCGCTCGAAAAACCCGTTATTTGCCCGCTAACGGCAGCAGGATCACTTTTGGCTAGAACCGAAGGCATCCATTGACGTTTCATAGCCGTAATTAAGCCAGATTAACCTAACCAACAACAGCCAAAACGATACCAGAAAAATGGATTCCCTAAAACAGAAATTTGCCGAAAAGGCCATTGCCCTATTCACTGAACTGCGCGCCATTAATAAGGAGCATGGCGAAAAAAAAGTGGACGAGGTTGTCCTCCGGCAAGTAACCGGAGGGGCTAGGGGAATTAAGATGATGTTGTGGGAAACCAGTCAGTTGGATCCTATTAAAGGAATTCGTTTTCGGGGCTACTCGATTCCTGAACTCAAAGAGTTACTGCCTAGTGGCCCCCAGGGCGAGCCAAAGCCAGAAGGACTTTTCTGGTTGATGCTCACGGGAGAAATTCCTACAGAAGCGGAGGTGAATGCTTTAACTAAGGAATGGCATAGTCGGGCCGATGTACCCGAGCAGGTGTTTACTACGCTCGATAGTATGCCGGTAGATACCCACCCTATGACTCAGTTCACCATGGGGATTATGGCTATGCAGCCCACTAGCGTCTTTGCCCAGCGCTATGCTGAAGGCCTTCCGAAAACGGAGTACTGGGATGCCGTCTACGAAGACAGCATGAACCTTGTCGCTCGCTTACCTCGAGTGGCTGCTTATATCTACCGGCGGACCTTTAAGAATGGGGATCACATCGCCCCGGATGAAAGCCTGGATTGGAGCGCCAATTACGCCCACATGCTCGGTAGCGATGACGCAGACTTCCGGAGCCTCATGCGCTTATACCTCACCATTCACGCTGATCATGAAGGCGGCAACGCCTCGGCCCATACCGTCAACTTAGTAGGATCAACGCTCAGTGACCCCTACCGGTCTTTTGCTGCGGGTATGAACGCGCTTGCCGGCCCATTGCATGGCCTCGCCAACCAAGAGGTGATTAAGTGGATTTTCGAAATGATCGATGCACTTGGAACCAAGACGCCTACTAAAGAGCAGATCGCTCAGTACGTACAGGATACCTTGGACCAAAAGAAGGTCATCCCCGGCTACGGCCACGCTGTACTGCGTGAACCGGACCCACGCTTCGTCGCTCAGCGTAAGTTTGCCGAAGAGTACATCAAGGGCAGCGACCTAATCGAAACGGTATGGAAAATATTCGACGTAGTCCCCCCAATCCTCCAGGGCTTAGGCAAGGTGAAAAATCCTTGGCCAAACGTGGATGCCCATTCTGGAGCTTTATTGGTCCACTATGGCTTTAGCGAATACAGCTATTATACGGTACTTTTCGGTGTAAGTCGTGCCTTAGGGGTACTGGCTGCGGGTATCTGGAGCCGCGCCCTGGGCATGCCTTTAGAGCGTCCGAAATCCGTTACCAGCGATTGGGTCAAAGCACAGTTGACCGAGTAGTTTTTAAACCCTACCGGGGGAAAAGGCCAAATTTCTAATAGACTAAAGTACTAAAAGTAGGCCGTTAGGCCCACGCTCCTTACCAATAGACCACTAGATCAATGAACATACCTAGCGAACTACTTTACACCGCCGAGCACGAATGGGTTTCCATTGATGGCAATGTTGCCACCGTCGGAATTACTGATTTTGCCCAAGAAGCACTCGATGAGCTCGTCTACGTTGAAGTGGAAACCGTCGGCGACGAATTGGAACAGAATGATGTATTCGGTACCGTCGAGGCAGTTAAAACCACCAGCGACCTCTTCCTTCCCATGGCCGGTAAAATCATCGAGTTCAATAGTGAGTTGGACGAAAATGAAGGAGATAACCCGACCCTAGTAAATGAAGACCCCTATGGGGCGGGCTGGATCATTAAAATCGAATTGGCAGACCCCAATGACCGAGAAGGATTATTGAGTGCGGAGGAGTACCAAGCACTTATTTCCTAATTTTTTTCGTGCTTATCCACCAAAACGCGTGAGGGCTGCATCTCTACTCCGAAACCGACGTATACAATGGTTCATTGTAGCCACTTACGCAGCCTTTCTTTTGGTAATTAGTTTAGCTCCTAGCCAGAGTTTGCCTAAGATTCCGGACTGGAATCTACTTTTTACCCCAGATAAGGTCGCGCATTTTGGCGCTTACGGGCTTTTTGCTGTATTATTGTCGGTGATCTTCTCAGAACGCTGGGGAGGAAAAGGTATTAGCCTCGCGGTGATTGTTGCTGCTTTTTACGGTTTTTTAATCGAGGTCTTGCAAGGCCTAGCGGGAACCGGGCGAAATTATGACCCCGTAGATATGGTTGCCAACTTATTGGGAGCTGTACTCGGTGGTTTTTTTGTGCTGGCTTTTTACCAATACCAGAAAAAACGTTCCCCTCGGTGAACGTCTACGAATAACTTTTTTAAACCCAACAGTCATGTTAATCTTCTCCATTTCCGGAGGTGCACTAGCTGGGGCCTTGGGTGCTATCCTTGTCGGGCTTATCGGCCTGATCTTCTTCATGCGCAATGTCTATACAAAGCGTACGGAGAAGGCGCTGGCGGGAGAGTACCAGAATGATGAAAGCGCCAAAGCTTCTTACATCGCCAACCGGGCGAAGTACGAGCGTCTTGACGTATTTGGCCTTAGCTCCACCTTCTTTAATTTCGGCCTGGCCCTGGCAGTAGGTCTTTCCCTACTCGCTTTCGCGTGGACCCAGTACGAAAAGGAAATTTACATTCCTGATGGTGCCCTCGAACTCGAAGAAGAAATCGAAGTGGAACCACCACGGACGGCAGAGCCACCCCCGCCACCACCGCCCCCGCCACCACCGGTAATTGAAGAAGTTCCCGAAGAGGAATTGATTGAGGAAGATCCACCTGAATTTGAGGATACTTCTATCGACGAAGAAACCGTAATGGAGCCGCCTCCAGAAGTGAAAGAAGAGAAGGCACCACCACCACCTCCTCCCCCCCCGCCGCCACCACCAGCTCCCGAAGTGGAGGAGATCTTTAAGGTCGTAGAGCAAATGCCGCTTTTCCCTGGCTGTGATGATAAAGGCAGCTACGCAGAGAAGAAGGCTTGTGCCGACAAAAAGATGTTGGAATTCATCTACGGTAACATCAAATACCCCGCCATCGCTCGTGAGAATGGAGTAGAGGGCATGGCCGTTGTCTCTTTCGTTGTAGAAAAAGACGGGACGGTGACCGACGCTAAAGTTGTGCGTAACCCCGGTGCCAAAACCGGTGAGGAAGCCCTGCGGGTTGTCAACCTGATGAATACCAAAGGCCTCAAGTGGAGCCCCGGAAAACAGGGTGGACGGAACGTTCGCGTACAGTTCAACCTGCCGGTAAAGTTTAAGCTCGAGTAGTATCCTAGCTTTACGTAAAGCTAAAACAGCCGACAATGTCTTTGATATTGTCGGCTGTTCTAGTTTAGGACATGGGAATATCTCGTCCTTCTGGTTATACTTTTCTTGCAACTTTCATACTTCCGACTTCGTACTTTACCCTGCATTTGTACTTCGACAAGCCCAGCAGGGTCCAGCCGCGCTACTGGCCCTCACACCTAAATCCCATCCAAAAACGTTAGCTTTATACTCCCCCCAGAAAAATTGTCCAAAGAAGATCTCATGCGTTGGTTGTTATTCGTTTGTTTCCTTGCATTCTTTACCCCACTTAGTGCCCAGAGCAATCAGCTGGCACAACAGTACTATCAGGACGGAGAATACGAGAAGTCCGCCGAGCTCTACCAAGCTTTAGCCAAGGAACGGCCAGGGAATAGTTTCTACTTCGATCGTTACGTTACTAGTTTGTTGCAACTACAACGCTTTGATGAAGCCGAAGCCGCGCTGAAAAAACAACTGCGGAAAAGACCGGAAGAGGTGGCCCTTTACGTGAAGTATGGTCGCTTATTAGAAGAAAAATACGACGAAGAAGGAGCTAAGAGGCAGTACCAGAAGGCTATTGATGAATTGCCAGCGGATGAGTTTCGCATCACCCAGTTGGCGAACGCCTTCATTGGAATGACGAAGTATACCTACGCCATTCAAGCCTATGAAAAAGGAGGAGAAATGCTGAGGGACAAGGGAGTCTTCAGCTATAAATTAGGGGACCTTTATCGGCGTAAGGGCGATAAACCCGCCATGATCAGTAATTACCTCGATGCCCTGATGCGCCAGCCGAAGCTTTTGCGCAACGTGCGCACTTACTTCCAGCGGTCACTTGATAAAGAAGGCTATTTGGAAGCACAAAAACAACTTTACGCCCGGATTCAGGAAGCCGACGCTAAAAATACCATCTATCCGGAAATGTTGGCCTGGGTGTTCATTCAGCGCAAAGACTATAAAGCTGCTTTGCGCCAGGCACGTGCTCTAGACAGGCGCCTTGACGAGAATGGGGAGCGGGTATTGCAAATTGGCCAAATGGCGGCAAATGCCAGAGACTACGAAACGGCCATTGCCGCTTACGATTACATTACGGATAATAAAAGCCCCGGCGAAAGCCTCTACCTCGAAGCAAAACGGGAAGGCCTCCTGACTCGCCGTAGGGCCATCACCGATGGCTACGATTACAGTGAGGAGGACCTGCGTATCTTGGAAGCAGCCTACCTGGAATTTCTCACAGAGTTTGGTACCAATCCCGCTTCCGCGCGGATTGCCATTCAGCTGGCTGAACTGGAAGCTCTTTACCTCAATGACCTGGATAAAGCCGTAGGTATTCTCGCTACCGTCGTAGAAGTACCCGGCGTCAACGTTAAAACGCAGGCGCGCGCAAAACTAGCGCTGGCGGACTACTACCTCATGCAAGGAGAGGTCTGGGAATCCACCCTGCTTTACTCCCAAGTAGATAAGAAGTTCAAAGAAGACCTGCTCGGCCACGAAGCCCGTTTTCGCAATGCTCGTCTCAGCTATTTCCGCGGCGACTTCGAATGGGCCCAATCCCAGTTTGACGTACTGAAGGCTTCAACTTCCCGCCTCATCGCCAACGATGCCCTTGATCTTTCTGTTTTCATCCTCGATAACCTAGGACTCGATACCAGCTCCCTGGCTTTACAAACCTACGCTGACGCCGAATTACTGGTCTTTCAGAATCGCTTCGAAGAAGCGTTCACCACACTAGATGAGCTCAAAGCGAACTTCCCGAACCACGAATTAGAGGACGACATCGTGTACCTGAAGGCAGGTATTTACGCCAAGCTTCGCCGGTACGAAGAGGCGGCGGAAACCTATAAATCCCTTATCGATACCTACCCCGAAAGCATTCGCCTGGACAATAGCCTGTGGGCGCTTGCCGGTCTCTACGAGAAACAACTCGACGACAAAACCAAAGCCCAGGAGCTTTACGAAACCCTCTTCATCGATTACAGTAATTCGATTCTTGCCGTAGAGGCACGGAAGAAGTATCGGGAGTTGCGGGGGGATGCGGTGCAGTAAAAGCCAGCGGCTTTTTCTTGGTAGACGCGCTGCACGTCTAAAAGGCCAAAGGCAATCTAGCTCCTAGAGCAGCCGGAGGCTGCTACTTCCCCTTCCCCTGCAACAACACCACCAGCGTGTAGAAAAGGATTTTAAAATCCAGCCCTAACGAACGATTCTCGATGTAAAGAATATCGAATTTGAGGCGCTGGATCATTTCGTCTACGTTGCTGGCGTAACCGTATTTGACTTGCCCCCAGCTGGTGATACCAGGCCTGACCTTCAGTAAGTGGCGGTAATGCGGGGCACGAGCGCTGATCAGGTCGATGTAATATTGTCTTTCCGGACGGGGACCGACGAGGGACATTTCCCCTCGCAGCACGTTCCAGAATTGTGGCAACTCGTCGAGGCGCCACTTCCGCATGGTGGCTCCCCAGGGGGTGCAACGGTCGTCGCTGTCACTACTGAGTTGAGGGCCGGAGGCCTCCGCGTCAATGTACATAGACCGAAACTTGAAAATCTGGAAGGGGCGGCCATTGAGGCCGATCCGCTCTTGTTGGTAAAAGATTGGTCCGGTACTGGAAAGCCGGACGCGCAGGGCTACGTAGGCCAGCAATGGGCTAAGCAAAAGAAGCATGATGGCGGAGACCGCTAAATCGATGACGCGCTTTAAGAAGCGCTGCCAACGGGGCATCATTTCCTGACGAATTTCGATGAGAACGGCCCCGAAAACGTGGTCCATTTTTACGGTTCCAAGCATGATGTCATACATGTCCGGAATTATTTTGACGAGTAGCCGTTCTTCGTAGTCGAAAAGGACATTCATCAGTTCCCGCAGACGGTTGTGCTGGCTGGTTTCGATGGCGATAATTACTTCTTCGATCTCCTCTTGCTCAATGACTCCTGCGAGTTGGTCGAGGTTACCTAGCATTGGGAGGTCTTCCGCTAAAAGAGAGGGCGTCTTCCGCTTCGAATCAATGAAACCGACGAATCGATAACCCAACCCCTTGGTCTCATTTTTAATTTCTCGGAAAAGATTTTGGGCGGCTTCACTACCGCCAATTATCAGGGTATTAAAGGTCACCTCCCCCCGCTTGAGGCGGCGGCTGGCACGCGTGAGTAAGACCATACGTACGATGGCCGTAAAGGAAAAATGGAGGGCTAGAAGCGTAAGTAGGTTCTGGTAGTAATCATGGTAATCGGGGGCCGCATCATCTAGCAGCACGGCGAAGAAAAGTAAGACTACCCCGCAAACGGAGAGTAAAAGAGTATGCATCAGGGTCCTAAGGCGACTGAGGCGGTAAATGTCCCGGTATTGATCGAATAAGGCGTAAGCCAACACCCAACCGAGTGGAATGGCCAGACCTCCCCACAGATAGTTGACGTCACCGATTAAATCAGTTAGTTGCAGGGTGTTTCCCTCCTTGCCGCTGCGAATGATGAAGAAGATGGTCCAGGCCAACCAGGCGGCCAAGAAGTCCAGGACCACGTAAACGCGGCGGTCGTACTTCCGCCTGGCGGCCGTGTCAGGGCGGATTGCCTGGGGCGTATGACTCGAGTTCCTGGTCAACACTAAAAGTAGAGAAGTTTGATGTTGTCAAGGTACAGGGTGCCTGCTTCCTCTCCAGGGGGTAAGAGCGCCGAGAAAATCAGCTGGTATTCTTCCAGGGTAGAACGGACAATGATCTCGCTGAGGTTAAAATAAATTTTGGTCCATCCAGCTCTAGCGTTGAAGCCCGGATCGAAGACTCGGATGTTTTCTATTCCTTGG
>JBCDGT010000029.1:0-10983 GCA_038750915.1 Bacteroidota bacterium | reverse complement strand
GGCCAGCTCGGCGGCGAAGGGGGTCAGGTTACCCATCGCGTCGGTGACTTCCATGCGCAGGCCGGCCGTATAGCTGATGCGTTCGTTCAAACGACCGCCGTAGCTAAGGTAAGCGGCGTAGACGTTTTCGTCGTAGTCAAATTGGTTGGAGCGGCGGTTATTGAGCACTCTTTCGTTTGGACTGGGTAGGTCGTACAACAGGAAGGTATTTTTAGTCCCTACTTGCGAGAATTTCACGCCAGCACCAAACTGACCGCCGGCCAGAGGCTGCTCGTAATCCAACTTGGCGGTATAGATGTCAATGTCGGTGGGAGTATCAAAAAAGTTGTTGATTTCGCTAAGAACGGTATTGCCATCGGGGCTCAGATAGGCATTGGGCTGGTTGCGGAAGTTATCGGTGCGGAAGCGACCATAATCCAAATCCACATTCAGGCTTTTACCTTTTCCGGGGTCGAAACGGTAATTGAGGTTAAAGGTGTTTTGCCCCCGGTCGGAACGAGCATCTGAGGGCGCAAATAATAGGCTGTCGGGGGTCTCCCGGTTGCCGTCTATTTGGAAGATTTTAGACGCTTCTCCCGAAACATCATTGGCATCAGTATAGCGACCACTCACGAGGAAACCGAGCGTATGGTTTTTGCCCAGAAAAAAATCAGTACCAAAGCGGTAATTTGGGGTTTGCTGGGTATTGTAGAAATTGATGTCTTTGTCGATCAGGAAGTCTCCCTGAAAGCTATTAAAGGAGACCCGGTTCCAGTAGTTGTCGTTGGAGTAGCCAACGTTGGCGAAGGCATTAAGGGCTCGATTGCGGTAATTGCCATTAGCATTAAGGTTGTACCGATTGTAGCGTCCCTGAGACATCGTCGTCGATACGGTACCGTTAGCTCCTTCATTTTCATTTTTCTTCAGACGAATATCCAGAATGCCGGCATTACCCTCTGCCTCGTATTTGGCGCCGGGGTTCGTAATGATGTCGATCCGATCGATCTGCTCGGCAGTCAGATTGCGGAGATAATTTGCCAAGTCGGCACCACCCAGTGGCAGCCGCTTACCGTCGACGTAGACCAGGACGCCCGAGCGACTCAGCACATTGATGTTGTCGTTGTTATCGATAGTGACACCGGGGGCTTTGCGGAGTAGGTCTAGCCCATTTTCGCCTACGGCATTGATGGTCCCCTGAACGTTGAAGACCGTACGGTCTGGCTTAATCTCCACGAGGGCGCGGGTGGCGGTGACGGTGGCTTCAGCTAGTTCAACGGCGGTGGGTTCCATCCGCAGGACTTCCAGGTCTAAGGTGCCGATACCTACCGTAATTTGTCGGGTTAGGTCGGGCGCACCGAGGTAAGTGGCTTTGAGCGTGTAGTTGCCGGGCTCGACGGCTCGTAGGTAAAAAACGCCAGCATCATCGGTTGTTTCTACTTTCATTAGCTTTTCTTCCTGATAAAGCGCAACGTTGGCGAAGGCAACGGCTTGTGCTTCGGCATCAAGTAATTGACCTTTTACCTCTCCACTTTGGGCGCGCACGCAGGTACAGGCAAAAAGGACGAAAAAGCAAAGGGATAAAAAGCGGATGGGTAGCGAGATTCTCATCTGGTTGATTTTTGAATTACTAGTAAGCTTTGAAACCAGAAGGACGAGACAACTAATCCAAGTTGCACGTTTAAACTTGTTTGTCGACAAACGGAGGAATTGTATCGACGAATTAGCGAATTTCCGCGTCAAAAAATATCCGGATTATGCCACTAAAAAGCCCTCCGTACGCCAACTGTACGGAGGGCTGCTCATTGCCTTACTTTTTTGACGAGATAAAGAGGAGGGTCAACGCTCAACAACCAATAGTCGCTGGCTAGTAAATCGTTCGCCCGCCCTGATGGTTACTAGGTATACCCCAGGCTCCAGATTGGTCCGGATGCTAGTAGCTGCCTGTAATCAATTCGCGCTCTAGCAGCTTACGTCCATTCTAGCGACTCTGCCCTTCCTTGTTTTACCTTGGTCCGTACAATTGGGCTATCCCTTCGATATCTCCATCCTGTAGTCCTGGTAGGCCATCTATAACGGTAAAATCTGCGGTCATTATATTTTCGGTACCGACGTGGCCTAAACCCAATACATGACCAATCTCATGCAGAAAAAACTTGTGCATAGTGAGGTAATCACTTGTCCATAGATTCGCTTGAATTATCAAATTTCCACCAAATGCGCTACAGGGCTCGGTAGGGAAATTAGGAAAGCCTACTCCGCTTTGTCTGATATCAGCCACGAAGAACCGGATATCACTTTGGCTATTCTCAGCTACTTCCTCCTAAAATATTGCTAAGCCGTAATGTAATTAAACAGCGTTTCCAAGCAAGCTACATAGCACCTGCGGCCGCGCCAAAATGTTGGTGTACTGTTATTACGCTACTTGCCGTTTAGTGCTGCTTTTAGCGCATCCTCACCACCCACCACGGGCAAGCTTATCATGGTGCCGGACAGCTCCACGGTAAGTTCTGTTCCGGGGTCCGGGTGGAGGGTGAATTCTTTATCGGAGGAGAAGATCATCAGGCCAATTTGCTGGCCAGCGCGAATGACCTGATCGTCGGGCATGAGGTCGAAGCTGACGTCGTAAAACATACCGCTCTTGAGGGGTTCCCCTTTCCTGATAGAAGCGTGGTTCTGCGGGTCGGCCCAGCCGCGGGTGATGAGGTTGTCAGTAATCTTCGTACGGCGACCACTTTCCCAGGGCAAGGACACGAGGTAGACCGAAAGGTTGGCCGCCGGCTTGCTGCTGGCCAGGCGGACCGTAACGCGGGGTGTGCCGGAAAGGTGAATGTCTTCCTTTAAAGTAGGGCTTACGTAGAGCAGCCGGTGCTCCGTAATTTCAGCATCGGCCAAGGCGCTGCCGTCGAAAGAGAAATTATCGACCAGCGTTTCCTGCTACTTGCTCGATTTCTGGAAAGTGAGGCCACCGACTGCTGGCGCACCAGCGCTTGGGAACAAGGTAACGTCACTCGCTTCGGGGTGAGGGTAAGCGGGGTAAGGCGTTGGCTTATCCATTTCGTCATTTTCTCGCACAATCCAGGACTTAGGGTCCTGCTCTACTCCGTTCTCCACCCCGTGGAGGTAGCGGGTAAACCAACGGTTCATTAGCTTCATGGGCGGCGGACCGCCGTGGCCGTTTTGGTGGTAGTAAATTTGAACGGGCAGCCCCATTTCGCGGGCTTTGGCGGCGATGCGGTAGCTGTGTTCGGGCATTACGTTCCAATCGTTAAAGCCGTGACTCATCAATAGGGCGGCTTTCATGCCTGCCATGTGGTTAAGGTAATCGCGGCCGGCCCAGAAGTCGTTGTAATCGCCGGTGATGCGGTCCATACCGTTCTTCATGTCGGTATCCCGTACAGTTTTGTTGTTATAAGGCCGCTTAGCTTCGTCACCGCTGTGGATGAAGTCGTAAAGTACATCGATATCCTCCCCCAGGTAGCCGCCAGGAGAGCGAACCAAACCGTTGGAACGGTAATAATGGTAGTAGCTGGTGTTGGGGGCAATGGGGATGATGGCTTCGAGGCCCTCCACGCCGGTAGTCGCAGCGGCTACGGGCAGCGTACCGTTGTAGGAAGTGCCCGTCATGCCAACCTTGCCCGTCGTCCAGGGCGCAGTAACGGGCTCACCACCATAAGGGGCGTCGTAGCCCGGAGCTTTGCCGTTGAGCCACTGCACCACGGCTTTAGGCGCTAATGATTCGTTGGGGCCACCCACGGTGGGGGCACCCTGAGATAAACCCGTCCCCGGCGAAGAAGAGTGCACCACGATGTACCCACGGGGCACCCATTTTTTGATGTGAGAATTAGAGATGATGGGGCGCTCTCCCCGACGCTGCACTTCGGGGTGAACGTGATCCGGCCCCGCCTCACCCAGCTCGTGGCGGACGTCCCAGAAAAGCTCCTGCCCCCCGCGGGCCACGCCCGCGAAGTAGGGGCTGGTCACGTAAATAACCGGAAGTTTCAACCCCTCGGTCTCTGTCTGCTTGGGGCGGGTAACGGAGACGTGCATCCGGTCTAGCTTACCGTCGCCGTCCGTGTCGAAGGTAGTTTCTACCCAGAGGTCGTGGCGCAGCCAGTCCTTGGAATTTTCGAAGGCGGGGACGATCTGTGCTTCCCCGTCCTTGAAAACGGGCACGGCTTTTTCGCTAGTTTGCGCACTGCTGAGGAGAGGGAGTAGGAGGAATAAGGGGAGTAGGAACTTCATGCGGGCAAGATAAGCCATCCGCTCCTCAGCTTGGCTACTTCTCTTGTTGGGTGGCGGACGCAACGGACATTTTATCTCTTCGTCGCTTCGACGAAGCGCCGCCCAAGGGTTGCCTCTAATTTGCCCAAGCGGTTTTCGAATTGCTGGTTATGGGCCCTCAACTGCTTATTGTCTTGCCACAACTGCTTGTTCTCTTGCCGCAACCGATCAATTTGCCGGGCTAACTCCTGCGTCGCACTCACATTCAGCATGGAGATGGCTTCGTAATCCACTACGTGGAAGTCATCCACTTCGCGGCCGTAGACGAAGACGTTGGCAGTGGTCAGTGCCGAGTGGTCAGTAGACAGTGGGGTGACTTGGAAGCGATGGGCTTCAACGGTGGTGACTTCGTAAATTTGGCTGCCCGCTTCCGTGATAATCTTCACCCGCTCGCCCACTTGTAGGTCGGTAGCTAATTGTATCCAACCGTCTTTGACGGTAGCCCGCTGGTAGATATCCGGGATAATTTCGCGCGTACTGTTGGTGACCGCCTGCGGATAGACTTCTGCTACTTGCTGGGCGATGACTTTTTTGTGGATTTCGGAGCCCCGCTGAATCGTGTCGATATGCTGGTAATCCGTTATTGCTATCGCCATTAGTGTGCTTAAATCCTGCTGACTATTGGAGAGCCGGAGTTGTTTTTTGATGCGGGCATCGGAGAAAGCCAAGTACGATGTGGACCCTATATTTCCAGTGCAATAAATACTGAAATCAAAAGTGCCAGTTTCAATTTCTTGTTCGTTAAACCCTTTCCGCACCCATCTAAAAGCGGGTTGGGTAAAGGGAGCAGTGGAACCTACTACTTCTAATCGCCCCTTGGTGGGATTGTTGGTGCCAATCCCTACATTGCCTTCAATAATTGCGCCGTTAGTGGGTGCAGTATTCGTACCTGAATAAGTACTGCCTACGGCGACTCCGCCTTCTATGTCTAATTTGTTTTTTGGGGTCAGCGTACCAAGACCTACATTACCTTCGATGATGGCACCATTAGTTGGCGCCATTTCGGTACCTGAATATGCACTGCCGATGGCCAATCCTCCTTCTACGTCCAATTTGTTTTTGGGGGTATTCGTGCCAAGGCCTACATTCCCTATTTGGTCAACGTGAATAGCATCGTTGATAAATCCAACCGTATTAGCGTTTACGCTCGATAATACTACTTCGGGTAGAACAAAAGTTCTAAAAACGAAATCGGCATTGGGAACTACATTAGTAATCGATGCTCGACCGCCAGTATAGATATCTGTCAATCTATGATAGGACCAATCTGCAAAGTTATCTTGAACTTCAATGGTGTATAGGGTACCAGCTACGACAGGTACTGAACCATTGATTGGATAGCTATGCCATCCCCATAGGGATGCGTCATAGGTATGGCTGTATAATGGCGTCTGATTCGTGCCTTCTCCAGCATAAATAGTAATCTTTGGGCCAAATACGACATTTGCGTCACTAAAGAGTAGGTCAATTTGCTGGAGCATACCACTATTAACAGCTGTGAACGATTGCCACTTAGAAGTACCAAGACTAGAATAATCATCTGACTCACCCGCTACTTCCTGGCTGGCATCTTGAACTGTGGTCCAAGTACTGGGGGCAGGCGTAGTGAGCTGTCCACTTGGTACATTACTACCTACGGCAATCCATTTACTACCGTCAAACGAATAAAGGCCCGGTGATTGATCGGTTTGATAGACCATTAAGCCATTGGCTGGATCATTAATGGCCGTCCGTTGTGCGCTGGTCATTCTGGGCATTAACAAGCCCTTATCGGCAGCGGAAATGTCTAGCTGCGCACTCGGATCAGGTGAAGCGGTGCCCATACCGACATTGCCTTCAATAATAGCGCCGTTAGTGGGTGCAGTATTGGTACCCGAATAAGTGCTGCCGATGGCGATCCCACCTTCGATGTCCAATTTGTTTTGTGGGGTACTCGTACCAATCCCTACATTTCCTATTTGGTCAACGTGAATAGCATCGTTGATCAATCCAACCGTATTAGTGTTTGTACTCGCTAAGACTTCGTCTGCGTTGGGTATTTGCACAAAGGTTCTAAACGCGAAATCGGCATTAGGACGCGAATTAGTGATTGAGGCTCTACCGCCAGTGTAGATATCTGTAGATTGATGATAGTTCCATCCTGCTGTGTTATCTTGAACTTCAATGGTGTATAGTGCACCAGCTACGACGGGTACTGATCCATTGATCAGATAGCTTTGCCATCCCCCGGCTGATGCCCCATAAGTCTGGCTGTATAGTGGCATCTGATTGGTGCCTTCTCCGGCATAAATAGTAATCGTTGGGCCCGCCACGCTATTGCCACTGAAGAATAATAGGTCAATTTGCTGGAGCAAACGACTATTAACAGCCGTGAACGATTGCCATTGGGCACCGCTAATGGATACACCTGTTGTGTTCGCTACTTCCTGGCTAGCATCTTGAACTGTTGTTGTCCAATTGCTTGGTGCAGCCGTAGTAAGTCGCCCGCGCGCTACGTGAGCGCCGATGGCTAGCCATTTGCCACCGTCAAAGAAATCTGTACATTGATCATCAATATTGAAGATTGTCAGGCCAGTTGCTGGACTATTTATGGCGTCGCGCTGCGCTGTGGTCATACGCGGTAGCAGGGTACCCTGACTGGTGGATTTGATATCCAGTATGGCCGAAGAGTCGGGCGCAGAATTATCCGTATTGATGCCCACCTGCGCCTGCAAATTGGCGTAAAGGATACAACACAGCAGAGCTGTTAGCAAGAACTTGACTGTATATTTCATAGTACTAAACTTCTTGGGAGTGGGCAGTTTTACTGATTCGTTTGCGTCGTGCTTGGCAGTAGCGCCTCGATTTGGGAAAGGCGTTGCTCCAACTGCCGCAAATCTTGTAGGCGAGTTTTCAGCGCTTCCATCTTCTTGATCTCCGCTCTTAACTGGGTGTTTTCTTCTTCCAATACTTCGACTTTACGGGCCAGTTCTTGTGTAGCACTCACATTCAGCATGGAGATGGCTTCGTAATCTACCACATGGAAATCATCCACTTCGCGACCGTAGACGAAGACATTGGACAGTGCGGAGTGGTCAGTAGACAGTGGGGTAACTTGGAAACGCTGGGCTTCGACGGCGGTGACTTCGTGTATTTGACTGCTCGTTTTTGTGATAATCTTAACCCGCTCTCCCACTTGTAGGTCGGTCGCTAATTGTATCCAACCGTCTGCTACGGTAGCCCGCTGGTAAATATCCGGGACTACATCCGTTACCGTACTGGATACGGCTTCCGGAAATACCTCCGCTACTTGTTGGGCAATGACTTTTTTCTGGAGCTTGGCACCTTTCTGGATGGTATCGATGTATTGATAATCGGTGATCTGGATGTCCATGAGGGTATTCAGGTCGCTTTGGCTATTGGATGGACCCATGATGTTTTTGATCCTGGCATCAGAAAAGGCATGCACTTGACCGGCCATAATGAAGTTAGAGGCGTAGAGGGAGTAGGGATTAGTACCAGAAAAAGGCCCCGTATTACCATTGCCATCCAGGAAGCCGTACTGGCCGTAGGTGAAACCTGTTGATCCTTCAATATGTACCTTGGCCCGGGTAGGCATGGGGGTACCAATGCCCACATTTCCATTTCCCTGGATGCGCATGACTTCGGTAAAGCTGGTACTACTGCCGTACCCAAAGGCAATATTGTCAATGACGGCCCCGGCGTAAATTTGCAGTAGGCCACCTTGGATGCCAAGACCATAATGACTAAGGGGATCTGACCCCCAGAGCGCAATTTTATTACCAAGTGCGGTTGAAAAAGACAGGGGCATGTTGGCCGTTGTGGTGCTAATACCTACATTACCACTAGCTCTAAAGACATTACCGCCCGAGGCGGTCCAATGATTCGTGTAAGCACTCAAATCTACGGTTGTAGGATCTCCGCTGAGGCTGAGGGTATTTGCAGAGAGTGACAAGTCTTGACTGTCGGTGTTTACATACGGACTTAGATCTACGGTTGTAGGATCTCCGCTGAGGCTGAGGATATTCGTTGAGAGCGAGAGGTCTTGCACGGAACTGGCGATGGGAGTAAAAGTTCCATCGGTGGGGTTGAGGCCCACAGATAGCCCGCAAGTCAATTGAATGACTTTTAAATCATCACTTAGCTGGTCTGTTACGTAGGCATAATTACCCGCTACAGCTACGTCCTCTGGGAAATTAGCTACGCCCATGCCTAATAGAATGCTATCTTTCAGTACAATGCTGTCAGGATTAATAAAATCAATTATTCTTAAATCCTGGGTGAGCCTATCTACCGCATAGGCATAATTTCCTACGGCGGTCAGAGCTTCAACACGATCACCAAGTGGTGCGCTTCCTTTAAGTACAGGGCTAGTAGGATTAGTGATATCAAGTACCCGTAAGCTATCAACATCGGTATCGACGGCGCAGACGAAACTGCCGGAAACAGCAAGCTGGTGAAGCTTTATTCCTGCGGGGGAAGTACCTTGTAAAGTCGGGCTGTTGGGATTGCTTACATCCACAATTTTTAAACTTCCAGGTTTGTCGTCCCTATCTACTACATAAGCGTAGTTGCCCGCTACGGCTAAGGAACGAAGTGGCCCCCCCCCCTAAGGAAGGTGTGCTTCCCGTTACGGCAGCATTTAAAGGGTCAGCGATGTCAATTATTGTGAGATCCCTATTGGCAAAATCAATAACGTAGATATAGTCGTTGGCAAGGGCCATGGCCTGCGGTGTTTGCCCTAAAGCAACCGTGTTTTTTAGCTCGGGCATATCTGGATTGCTGATATCTATCACACTTAGATCATCACGGTCTCGATCAATGATGTACGCATAGTTTCCCCGTACCTCTAGTCCCGTTGGAAAGGTTCCGATTGACAAACTTCCCTTGCGTTGAGGCCCCCCCGGATTACTCACGTCAACTACTCTTAACTCATCACTTCTTTCATCCAGTACGTAGGCATAATTACCTGAAACGGCAACATGATAAGGTAAATCACCTATCGGTAAAGTTCCGACCGTACTGAAACATTCGAAGTCTGGTGCTGGCAAGACACCAACTAAATCAGTAGCAGAAATAAGAGTGGAGCCATTTTTGATCTCATTCCATTGCCGATTACTATAGTACCAAAAGGTCTGGGTGGTGATATCATAAACTACCAGGCCAGTGGCTGGATTATTGATGGCGTCTCGCTGCGCTGTGGTCATACGCGGTAGCAGGGTGCCCTGACTGATGGATTTTATATCCAGTATGGCGCTGCTATCGGGCGTAGAATTATCCGTATTGATGCCTACCTGCGCCCGCAAATTGGCGCAAAGGATACAACACAGCAGGGCTGTTAGCAAGAACTTGACTGTATATTTCATAGTGGTAAACTTCTTGTGAGTGGGTGGTTTTACCGATTCGTTCGCGTCGTGCTTGGCAGTAGCGCTTCGATTTGAGTTAGGCGTTGCGCCAGCGCTTCCATCTTCTTGATCTCCGCTTTTAACTGAGTATTTTCTTCTTCTAATACTTCGACTTTACGTGACAATTCCTGCGTAGCACTCACGTTCAGCATGGAGATGGCTTCGTAATCCACTACGTGGAAATCAGTTACTTCGCGGCCGTAGACGAAAACAGCTTTAGGTACTTGGTAGGGCTGATCACTAGGGGATGTGGTAGCTAAAAAATCAGCTACCTGAAAGCGGTTTGATTCCGCAGCGTTGACTTCGTGGATTTGGCTACCCGTTTCGGTGATGATTTTAACTCGCTCGCCCACTTGTAAATCGGTCGCTAATTGTATCCAACCATCTGCTACGGTAGCCCGCTGGTAGATATCCGGTACTACATCCGTTACCGTACTGGATACGGCTTCCGGGAATACCTCCGCCACTTGCTGGGCGATGACTTTTTTCTGGAGTTTGGGACCTTTCTGGATGGTATCGATGTACTGATAATCGGTGATCTGGATGTCCATGAGGGTATTCAGGTCGCTTTGACGATCGGATGGACCAATGATATTTTTGATCCTGGCATCAGAGAAGGCATGGACTTGACCGGCCATAATGAAGTTAGCGGCGTAGAGGGAGTAGGGATTGGTACCGGAGAAAGGTCCCGTATTGCCGTTACCATCCAGGAATCCATACTGGCCGTAGGCGAACCCTGTTGAGCCTTCAATATGTACCTTAGCCCGGGTAGGAGTGGGGGTACCAATGCCTACACTACCCTCAATAATTGCGCCGTTGGTGGGGGCAATATTCGTGCCTGAATAAGTACTGCCTACGGCGACTCCACCTTCTATGTCTAATTTGTTTTGGGGTATATTCGTACCAAGGCCTACACTACCTTCGATAATAGCGCCATTTAAAGGAGCAGAATTGGCGCCAGAGTAGGTGCTTCCAACAGCAAGTCCCCCTTCGATATCTAGTTTGTTTTGCGGTTTCAGTGTACCGATTCCTAAGTGACCATTTTCCCCCAAAGACATTAAGATATCGGCGAGCCCGGGCTGACTTTCATTTCTTTTCTTTTTTAGCCATTGAAAGAGCGGCGCTTGATTATTGCTCCTTGAGTCAATTCTAAAAACTCCACCAATAGAAGGAATATCTATTTCACTAGCCGGCCTAGTATTAACACTTAGATTAAAAACCGGTGTGTTTGAGCCTGCCAGCTCGGTGAAAAGCCCCATAGGGAGTCCTGAATTAGACACCAGGATGTCACCATTGACGTCAAGTGTGGCTTTGGGCG
>JBCDGT010000028.1:0-11004 GCA_038750915.1 Bacteroidota bacterium | reverse complement strand
GCGGATCTTGTTCACGACGAGAGTCGTGATTTTCGCCTACTTGGCCACCTGCGCGCCAGTTATGCTCCTCGAAGTATTCCCGGCCTACGGGCCACACTTTTTACCGGTACGGATGTTACTACCGGCCAGCGGGACTTCTTTGCTCCGGCCATTGTTCGTTTCCAGTACGTCAACCAGGGCGAATTCCGGCGGGCCCGCCAGGAGCGGACCAGCCGCCTCTGGGAGTCTTACCTCAACTACGACCGCCGCTTGGCAGATAACCGCTTCGGCTTGTCCCTTACGGGCGGGTACACTTATCAGCACTTTTGGGCGGACTACCCCGAAGAGGCCTTCTTAGGCTTTGAAGACACCAATTTTACTTTCGGCCAACCGCCAGTGAATAGCCAACGCCAGCTTGGCCGGGAGAACTTCCAGGAAAACCGACTAGCTTCTTTCTTTGGACGGGGCGCTTTTGATTGGAAGCACCGCTACTTCCTTACCGCTAGCTTCCGCCTGGATGGCTCTTCCCGCTTTAGCCCCGATAACCGCTGGGCAGCCTTTCCGGCCATTTCCGCCGCCTGGCGGATCTCCGAAGAGGGCTTCCTGAAGGGACGCCCGAAGTGGCTGAACGAACTGAAACTCCGGGTCGGCTGGGGGCTAACGGGGAATCAGGAGATTGGTGATTACCAGTACTTGCCTACCTATACGGTTGGCGAACAGGAGACCAGCTATCCTTTTGGTGACGAATACATCCTCACTGCCCGGCCCAACGCCGTAAGCACCAACCTTAAGTGGGAGCAAACCGCTAGTGGCAATATTGCCCTGGAGGCACGCCTTTTCGACGATCGCCTGCGCACCACAATTGAAGCGTACCACGCTACGACGCGCGACTTGCTTTCGCGGGTAGTTGTACCCGCCGGCTCTAATCTTTCGGATGTGGTGCTTACCAACGTAGGAAGCATACGTAATACCGGACTGGAATTCAGCCTTGACGCTCAGTTGTTGAAAGGTAAAGCAGTCAGCTGGACCTTGGGCTTCAACCTGGCGACCAACCATAATCGCATCCTTTCTCTCGGCCCTACACCCGACCTTAGCTTCCAGGCGATCAGTACGGGCAACATCAGTGGTGGTACGGGAAATACGATCCAGGTCTATCAAGTGGGCCAGCCCCTGCATGCTTTCTACGTATTTCAGCACCTGCGCGACGGCGCCCAAAACCCCTTGGTTGATGGGGTGGACCATAATAACGATGGTCGGACCGACCTATCCGACATCTACGCAGACGTGAACGGGGACGGTACCGTTAATGATCGAGACAGAGTAGCCTATGGCCAGCCGGCTCCCACCTTGTTTGGCGGCTTGCAAACCCGACTTGGGTTTCGGTCTTTCGGCCTACAAGCCAGCTTGCGCGGTCAGACGGGGAACTACGTGTACAACAACCTCGCGGCGGTGAGTGAAAGTTACGACCGGATTCTCCGGGAACCAGTACTACTGAATGTGCCTGCTTCCATCCAGGAGTTAGGCTTCCGTGAACCACAACTCTTCTCTAATTACTACATCGAAGATGCCTCCTTTCTGAGGATGGATGCGCTGACCGTGGATTACACTCTTCCTAGCCAGCCAGAAAAACCAAGCGTAAGGTGTTACCTCACGCTGCAAAATGTATTTACTATCACTTCCTACCGGGGGCTGGACCCCGAAATCGGCAACGTCAGTGGTAACCCCTCCGACCCTCGTTTTGGGATCGATGACTTGGTGTTTCCCCGTGCCCGGACCTTCCTGGTAGGCCTTAATTCAACATTCTAATCATTTTAATGAAGTCTATATGAAACTTAAAGTCAAGTACTTTTTGAGGGACGGCCTACTGCTGTTCGGCCTACTACTGGCCGCACAGTCGGTCTTCGCCCAGCGTGCCATTAGTGGTACGATTACGGACGCCGAAACGGGAGACCCCTTGATTGGCGCCTACGTACTCGCTCAGGGAACATCTAGCGGTACCGTTACGGATTTCGATGGTAAATTTGATTTTACCCTTCCCGAAGGCGTGACGTCCATCGAAGTGTCTTATACCGGTTACTCCAATCAGGTCATCGAGGTAGGTACCCAAACCACCTTTGATATCCTGATGCAATCGGGTCAACAGTTGGACGAAGTTGTCGTCATCGGATACGGTACGGTCAAACGAGAGGATGCTACTGGTTCGGTCGAAACGGTTTCCGCCGAATCCTTTAACAAAGGAGCTATTTCTTCCGCTCAGGAATTGGTGGCTGGTAAGGTTTCCGGGGTACAGATTACCACCGACGGTTCGCCAGGCGGTGGCGCGAGTATTCGGATTCGAGGAGGGTCTTCGCTTAGTGCTTCAAATGACCCGCTGATCGTCATCGACGGTGTGCCACTGGCGACCGACGGTGTCAGTGGAAGTCGGAACCCACTGAGCCTCATCAACCCGAACGATATCGAAACTTTCACGGTGTTGAAAGACGCTTCTGCTACGGCCATTTATGGTTCTCGTGCTTCTAACGGGGTAGTGATCATTACGACAAAAACCGGTAAAGCCGGTAGCGAACTCCAGCTGACTTACAACGGTAGTGTTGGCTTTAGCAGCCCCGCCAGTACGTTGGATATCATGGACGCAGCGGCTTTCCGTAACCTTATCACCGAACAATTTGGAGAAGGTAGTACGGAAGTTGGCTTGCTGGGAGAAGCGAATACTGACTGGCAAGACCAGGTCCTCCAGAATGCCCTCTTTACGGACCACAACGTAAGTGCCGCCGGTGCGATCAAGAGTATCCCTTATCGTGTTTCCCTTGGCTTTACCAGCCAAGAAGGCGCACTAAAGACGGATCAATTCCAGCGGGTTACTTACGGTCTGAACCTTAACCCGGGATTCTTCGAGAATACCCTACAACTCAAAGTAGGGCTTAAGGGGGTAAATACCAATAATGACTTTGCTAACCGCGGGGCCATCGGTGCGGCCGTAGCCTTCGACCCTACCCAACCCGTTTTTGCCGATAATAACTTTGGCGGCTACAACTTTATCGCTCAAGATAATGGTAACCCCAACGTTCTTGCCCCAAATAACCCCCTGGCACTTTTGGAGCAAACCACGAATGAAGCGACGGTAAACCGCTACATCGCCAACTTCACGGCGGATTACCGCTTTGCCTTCCTGCCCGCTTTACGCGCTAATCTGAACTTGGCCTTCGATCGGTCCCAGACTGAGGGCTCCCTTTTCACCCCCACCACTGCGGCTTTCGCCTTTGATCCGGCGAACGGAGGTGGATCGGACAACGTCTACTCCCAAGAAAAGGAAAACTCCCTGTTGGAATTTTACTTGAACTATAAGCGGGACTTTGAAGGCTTTGGTATCGACCTGGTCGGTGGCTATTCCTGGCAAAACTTCTACCAAGAAAACTCCTTTCGAAATAGCAACATTAGCGGTACCGAAATTTCCGAGGATGATAGTGCCGGAGAGTATTACCTGCTTTCTCTCTTCACCCGTGCTAACATCACTATTGGTAATAACCTAGTACTTACGGGAACCCTGCGTCGGGACGGCTCCAGTCGTTTTAACGAAGATAACCGTTATGGCCTTTTCCCATCTGCGGCTGCAGCCTATAAGTTGATCGACGTGGACAATAACCCCAAGGGGCTCAACCGCCTGAAACTGCGCGTTGGTTACGGAGTGACCGGCCAGCAGGAAGTAGGAGGCTTTTACCCCAGCCAAGCTGTTTACCTGGGTAGTTTTGATGACGCACGTTACCAGTTCGGTGACCGTTTCATTACTACCCTGCGCCCCGAAGGCTATAACGCTAACTTGAAGTGGGAAGAAACTTCTACGCTAAACTTTGCCGTAGACTTTGGCTTCTTCAACGACCGCTTTGGCGGTTCCATCGAGTACTTCCAGCGGGAAACGAGCGACCTGCTCAACTTCATTCCCGTGCCCGCTGGCACAAACCTAACCAACTTCATCACCTCTAACGTTGGTGACTTGGAGAGCAACGGTTTAGAATTTAGCATTAATGCTATTCCTTACCAAACGGCGAATAGCCAGTTGAGTATCGGTATGAACCTTACTTTCATCGATGCGGAGATTACGAAACTCACCGCAACCGAAGACCCCACCTATCAAGGTGTACCCACCGGAGGTATTGCCGGCGGGGTCGGTAACAACATCCAGATTCATAGCGTAGGTTTTGCGCCCTCTTCCTTCTTTGTCTACGAACAAGTGTATGACGAAAGCGGTATACCGGTAGAGGGGGTATACGTAGACCGTAACCAAGATGGTGTGGTTAATACCGATGACTTATACCGTTACGAAAATCCCGCAGCTGACGCTTTCCTTGGCTTTACGGCTAACTACGAAGTGAATAACTTCGATCTGTCCTTCGCCGGACGAGCCAGTTTCGGTAACCACGTGTACAATAACAACCTGTCTAACCGGGCGCTGTATTCTACGCTGTTCAATAGTACCGGATTTTTGAGCAATACCGTACCAAATATCCGCGACGTAGATTTCACGGAGGCACAATTCTTTAGTGATCTTTACGTCCAGGATGCTTCCTTCCTACGCCTAGACCACATAACGGCTGGTTACCGCTTCGACGACCTCATTGGAGATGGGAGTAGTGTACGGACCTACCTCACGGTACAGAACCCCTTTGTGATCACCGATTATGAAGGTATTGACCCCGAAGTTTTCGGCGGCATCGACAACAACATTTACCCACGCGCACGCACTATTCTGCTGGGCGTAAGTGCTAACTTTTAAATCTGTAAACTATCATGCGACGTATCAATAAAATTCTAAGCAGCCTGTTACTGCTCGCCATCATGGCTGGTTTTACGGCCTGTTTTAATGACCTGGATACCGTTCCTCTGGACGAGGACGTACGGATTGCCGACGTGGTCTACGATGACCCTGCTGCCTACGAACAGGTACTAGCTAAACTTTATGCTGGCCTCTCCGTAAGTGGCCAGCAGGGCCCCGCCGGCCAACCTGACATCAGCGGTATCGACGAAGGGTTCTCTACTTACTTGCGTCAGTACTGGAAGGCCCAAGAATTGCCAACTGATGAAGCGGTTATTGCTTGGAACGACGGTAATATCCACGACTACGAGGATATGGACTGGAATGCCTCCAATGAGTTCATCACGGCGATGTACAACCGGATCTTTTACCAGATCACTCTTGCCAATGAGTTCATCCGTGAATCTTCCGAGGAGAAAGTAGCGGAACGTGGCCAGTCTGGTGACATTAGTAGCCAAGTAGCCACCTACCGAGCGGAAGCTCGTTTTCTACGGGCCCTGAGCTACTGGCATGCACTGGATTTATTCCGTAACGTTCCTTTCGTAACGGAGCAAGATGCCGTTGGTGCTTTCTTCCCCGAGCAGATTCAGGCTGCTGACCTGTTCAACTACATCGAAAGTGAGCTTTTGGAGGTAGAACCACAATTGGTAGATGCCCGTCAAAATGATTATGGTCGTGCCGATAAAGCCGCCGCTTGGATGCTATTGGCTAAGCTGTACCTCAACGCAGAGACCCACGTAGGACAAGATCGTTACAGTGATGCGGTAACCTACAGTAAGCAAGTTATCGACGCTGGCTACAGTTTGGAGCCGGATTACGCAAACCTCTACGTATCCGATAACGACCAGAGCCCCGAAAGCATCTTCGCTATTCTTTTCGATGGCGTTAGCACGCGTACCTGGGGTGGTATGACCTTCATCACTCACGCTGCCGTAGGAGGTAGTATGGACCCTGCGGCTTTCGGTCTCGATGGCGGTTGGGGCGGTACTCGTACGACCAGCGCTTTGGTGGAGAAATTCCCTTCTGTTGGTGGTGGTGGCGTTGTCGTTAACGAAGTGGCGGAGCCCAATAATACCTACGATCTTATCAATGTTCCCGGAGCTTATCAGAGCTCCCTAGGCTTTGCGGAGTGGGACCCCGAAAACGACGCTACGGCCCTCGCCAAGAAAGGTGAGGATAACATCTACGAAGGCTACGTATACTTCCCCGAGGTTGATGGCTTCAAGTTCGCCGACGGCGGCTGGGACACCAACTGGGGAGACAGTGATGGCGACGGTGTTCTGGAGCCAGGTGGTGACAACCTGATGCCGCCTAATGCTGGTTTCTTCCGGATTGTCGTCAACTTAGATGACCTTTCTTACTCCGTAACGGAAGTACAGTTTGGCCTGATCGGTAGTGCCACCCTCGGTGGCTGGGATGCCGATACTGATATGACCTACGATGCCGACCAAGGCGCGTGGGTGCTCACCACCCAACTGACGGGCGGTAACGAAATTAAGTTCCGGGCCAATGACTTATGGGACCTGAACTACGGTGACGATAGTGCTGATGGCCTGTTGGAAGAAAACGGCGCCAACATTTCCGTAGCCCGCGATGGCACCTACGAAATCAAGCTATTCCTCGACCGCCCTGACTACACCTTCAGTGTAGAGATTCCCGCTTCCGACAGCCGCTCCATGTTCTTTACCGACGGGCAGACCTTGGAAATCTCTGACGTTTCTCAGTTCACTGAAGGCTACGCAGTAACGAAGTTCAAGAACGTGACCCGAGACGGCGTAGTCGGCTCTGACCTTACTTTTCCCGACACCGACTTTATGCTCTTCCGATTGGGGGAAGCCTACCTAATCTACGCGGAGGCTGTAGTGCGCGGTGGCAACGGTGGCAGCGTTGAACAAGCCGTGGCATACATCAATGAGTTGCGTCAACGCTCCTACGGTAACGAGGCCGGTAACATCCTTCGCAGTGACCTCGATCTGCCCTTCCTCCTGGACGAGCGGGCCCGTGAGCTGTACTGGGAAGCCCACCGCCGGACCGACCTGGTCCGCTTTGGTCAGTTCACTGACGGTGATTACCACTGGCCACTCAAAGGTGGGGCTCTCGAAGGAACTGCGGTACAGAGCTTCCGGGATGTTTTCCCTATTCCCGCAGCAGATATTTCCGCCAACCCGAATCTCACTCAGAATCCTGGCTACTAATTTGAGCCGTAGGGGATGAGTTAACGGTGAACTTCTGGAAGCTCGTCCCCTACAGCCAATCCATTAATCAACTATTCACCGCTCCGACCTGAGCGGTTATAAATTAAATACCATGACTAAGCAACCAATATTATGGTTAATGGCGGTGCTCCTACTAGCGTTCACCGCTTGTGAAGACGAAGCTTTCGACCCCGTTCTGCGGCTAGGAGCAGCATCAGCTATTTCTTCTCCGGCTAACGGAGCGAGTTTCGTGATTGCTGAAGGAACGGAAGATGATGAGTTTGCTTCCTTCAGCTGGAGCGATGCCGATTTTGGCGTGTCCACGCAGGTGACTTACACCCTCGAAGTAGACTTGGCGGGCAACAACTTTAGTGCTCCTGAATCCCTGGTTCCCAGCCTAAACACTAGCTCCGTTTCCGTCACGAACGCCGAGGCAAATAACTTCATGATTGGACGAGGTATTGCGGGTGGTACGGCCCAGGATGTAGAAGTACGAGTGAAGGCCATTGTTGGCAGGGAAGCCGATGGGAATGTACTTATTTCTGCTCCAATCACCCTCAACATTACGCCCTTTGAAGCGGAGGTCGTCTATCCCCAACTGTGGGTGCCTGGTAACTACCAGGGATGGGATCCTGGCGGTGCGCCAGGTGTTTACTCCGTAGAAGACAACGGACAGTACGAGGGCTACGTTTATTTCAACGAAGATAACGGCCCCTTCAAGTTCACTGATGCGCCTAACTGGGATAATGGCATTTTTGGCGTAGATGGCGGTAACGAGGGCGTTTTGGCTTCCCCTGGCGATGATATTACTCTTCCAGGAACAGCTGGTTTATACCGCCTTAATGCTGACATTAATGACCTAACCTACTCCGCTACGGCCACTAATTGGGGGCTGATCGGTTCCGCTACCCCTACTGGCTGGGACAGTGATACCGATATGGTTTACGATGAAGGCACCGGTATGTTGAGCCTTACACTGGACCTCATCGGCGGCGAGAAAATCAAGTTCCGTGCCAATGATGACTGGCCCATCAACCTGGGCGATAATGGTGCCGACGGCGAACTGGATTACGGCGGTGACGATATCGACGTTGCTGAATCTGGCAACTACACGGTAACGCTCGATCTCACGGGCGCGATTTACAAATTTGAGTTAAAGAAAAACTAGTTCATTTTGGCGCGTCCGCAGGTGCCTTGAAAAGCAGGAAGTTCGAAGTGAGAAAGCTGAAATTTAAAGCATAGCTTTTACTTCAAACTTCATATTTCATGCTGCACCCGCGGTCGCGCCACATTTTTTAACTATGGATAGCCTTCGGATACTCATCGTGATAGCTTTAATCAGCCTTGCCTCCGCTTGTGTGAAGCTAGAGGTGACGCCCCGCGATGATGCTTCGGAGGAGCGTTTTTTCGCCGATGAGGGGGCCTACCGTTCCTTCCTGGCCCGCCTTTATGCCGGCCTGGCCATAACTGGCCAGCAAGGTCCGGCAGGGGACCCTGACTTACAGAATATTGACGAAGGCTTCAGTAACTACCTACGACAGTACTGGCAGCTCCAGGAATTAACCACTGATGAAGCCATCATCGGCTGGACCGATGATGGACTTCCCGACCTACACTTTCATACTTGGACGAGTGATAATCAGTTCGTCCGAACCATGTATAGTCGGATTTTCTTTCAGATCGCGCAGGCAAATGAATTCCTGCGGCAAACGGAAACCGAAAAACTGGACCAAAGAGTCGTAAGTGAAGCGGTTCGGGAGAAAATCCCGCTTTACCGGGCAGAAGCCCGCTGGCTGCGTGCCCTGAGTTATTTACACGGACTGGATTTATTTGGTCGAATTCCGATCCTCACGGATGAGCAAGCCTTGAGCGATAGAGCTCCTCAACAAGCTTCGCGGAAGGAGATTTTTGACTTTCTCGAATCGGAACTCCACGATATCACTACTTTATTACCCGCGCCGGGCACTCAGCAATATGGCCGGGTGGACCGAGCGGCAGCCTGGGGATTACAGGCCCGACTTTTTCTTAACGCTGAGGTATACACTGGTCAAGTGCGCTACGATGAATGTATTGCCGCTTGCCAGCGGATTATTAATGCTGGTCAGTATCGACTGGAAGAGAACTACCGTCACTTATTTACTACTGACAACCACGAGTCCAGCGAAATTATCTTTGCGATACCTTTCGACGGCACGCGTACCCAAACCTGGGGCGGGATGGCCTATTTAGTCCACGCTGCGCTAGGAGGGACGATGAATCCACTCGATTACGGCGTCCGAGGAGCCTGGAGCGGATTGCGGACGACCTCCAGTTTAGTGGACCACTTTACGGAACAAGCTTACCCTGATTTACGGGAAGGCTTTTATACCGATGGCCAACGCCTGGAAATAACCCGCATCAACGACTTTCGCCACGGCTACGCCCTGCCTAAATTCACTAACTTGAGTAGAGATGGAGTAGCTGGTAGCGATGAGACTTTTCCAGATACCGATTTTCCTTTCTTGCGCTTAGCGGAAATTTACCTAACCTACGCGGAGGCAACCCTGCGCGGCGGTAACGGCAATTTTGAAACGGCCCTGCATCAGGTCAATGACCTCCGTACCCGGTCCGGCGCGGAAGTTCCCCTGACAGTACAGGACCTAACCCTGGACTTTCTCTTGCGGGAAAGAACTCGAGAACTCCACTGGGAAGCCCACCGGCGAACCGATCTGATTCGTTTTAACCTATATACCGCTAACGGGATTTGGCCATGGAAGGGCGGAATGCCAACGGGGGAGATCACGGAAGAATACCGCAATTTGTTTCCGATACCCGCAGCCGAGTTGCTGGCGAATCAGGACCTAGAGCAGAACGTGGGATACTAGCAACGCGTACTCTCGTCAAATGTGCTAGGACTATTTAGGAGTACCTATGCTTGGCAAGCGCTGGAACTTCATTATTCGATCGGTGTAAAGACCGAAGTTCAAAATATTATCTTATGAGAATCATGCACCCGCTACTTTTTTTGCCGTTCGTGGTTTTTACTAGTCTTAATGGCCAAGATTTTTATCTCGGAGCTGACCTGTCCTACGTCAACGAGATGGAAGATTGCGGGGTGGTATACCAGGAGGAGGAAAACGCTAAGGATCCTTACGCCATTTTTGCTGACCAGGGTGCCAATTTGATCCGCTTGCGGCTATGGCACACGCCAGCCTGGTACGACGAATTGAACGATGGGCGTCGTTACAGTGACTTAGCCGACGTGAAGCGGAGTATCCAGCGGGCGAAGGCGGCGAATATGCAGGTCTTACTCGATTTTCACTTTTCGGATTTTTGGGCGGATCCTTCCCGGCAAATAGTGCCTAAGGCCTGGGCTGCGGTGGTGGATGATTTGCCCGCCTTGCAGGACTCTTTACACCAGTATGTTCGTGCTACCTTACTGGATTTATCTGCAGAAGGTTTGTTGCCAGATATGATTCAGGTAGGTAATGAAACGAATAAGGGAATTATGCAGTCGGAGGAAGCCGATGCCGCTGGCTGGGCTTTAGATTGGCCCCGGAACGCTGCTCTATTCAATACAGCCATTGACGCTATCCGTGAAATAGAGGAAGAGGCGAATAAGGAATTAAAAATTGCTTTACACATTGCCGGACCGGAAAACGCAGCCTGGCTACTGGCCGGGTTTTGGGACAATGGGGTGAGGGACTTTGATTTGGTCGGCTTATCTTATTACTGGGCTTGGCACCAACCAACAACGATTGAACGCACGGGCGAAATTATTGCGGAGATCAAGCAGGACTTTCCCGGTAAGCAAGTAATGATCTTCGAAACCGGATACATCTGGACGACGGAAGCCAACGATGAAGCGAATAACATCATCAGTTCCGTTCAGGAAGGCTACGCCCCAGCTAGCCCGGAGCACCAGCGCCGGTGGCTAATTGACCTTAGTCAGGAGGTGTATAACCAAGGAGGCTTGGGGGTACTTTACTGGGAGCCGGCCTGGGTGTCTTCTAGCTGTTTCACCCCATGGGGGAGGGGCTC
>JBCDGT010000027.1:0-11162 GCA_038750915.1 Bacteroidota bacterium | reverse complement strand
CTTGTTCCTGAGTGAATAGCAAGGACTGTTTTTCCTGATCGAATTCGTGTTCCGCGGTGAGGCGGGCTAAATCAGCGGCTACCCTAGCGTCAAAGAGAGAGTCCTTAATTTGGGTTTGCCGCTCGAAATATTTGAGGGCCAGCGGGCTGTTACCTTGCTGTTTGTGGAGGGTGTAAAGCTTTTCCGAGGCCTCCATTTCTAGTTCGTAAAGGGAGTTCTTAACAGCTAGTTGATAAGCTTCTTCGTAATTGGGAATCGCTTCACGGGGCCTTTCTTTTTGTTGGTAAACATCACCAATGGCCATCAGGCATCTGGCCCGCGACCAAGCAATCACAATATTTTGGGATAAATCGAGGGCAATCTCCAACTGTTGGAGGGCGGTATCCAGTTGATCGGTTTTTAAGTAAGACAAGCCGAGGAAGTAATGCCCTAAGTAATCATCAAAGTATTCTTTCCCGCTGAGTTCAAGGCTTTCCCGTAATAAGCGGATTGCTGCTGGATAATCCCCTTCCACAAACTTTAGCTCCCCCTCTAAATTTGCCAGTATGGGATCTCTTTTTGGGCCATTTTCGACTATCCACGCGGCAATTTTTTCTTTTGTGTATACGGCAGCCGTTTCATAATCACCAATGGAATAGTTAACGTCTATGAGGATGTCGATCATGACCCTTTTAATCGGCTGTCCATCCAATTCTCGGCCAATCTTGTAGCCTTCTAGGAGTACTTCGAGTGCCTGCGGAAGATCACCGGAGATATAAAGGGTGGCGCCGATCTGAAAGTAAGCGGTGGCCGCCTTTGGCTTGTTGCCCATCGCCAAAAAAATATCTTTCGCTTGGTAGTAAAACCCAACCGCAGCAGTGGGTTGGCGCCTACGTCCAGCAAGATGCCCCTGATCTAATAGGAACTGAGCGCTGAGTTCCGGGTTGTCGAAGCGGTCCTCTAGTTCAAGCGCTTTGGCATGATAAAATTCAGTGGAATCAAACTGCCGCATTTGCATATGCTCCTTTCCGACCAGGAGGGCGACTTCAAACACCCGCTCGGCATTTTCTGAGTCAATTACCCGCTCGTAAACGCTACGGTATTGCTGAATGGCTTCGGGAAAGCGCCGCTGCCGACTGTAGGCCCGCCCTAAGAGTATCGTTAGGTCATCCACTAAATGCCGCTGCGCGGTGGTTGTAGCCCAAGTAGTAGCTTCCGGTAGGATGGCATTTACGAGGGAAACAACCGTATCTGGCTGCGCTTTATAGACAGCTTCTCCTAGGGCAAGCGTTAGCTCGAAACGTTCGCCCTCTTCTTGAGCTTGGTCGAGTAAAGCTTGGATAGAGTCCGCTGGGCTAGACTGCCCGTACCCTAGCTCGGAAAATAAAAGAATGGAGGTAAGAACTAAGAAAATATCGTACCAACGCTTACCAAGGGTACGAGAGGAGAAAATCATACTATCTGGAAATTAGGAGTAATTCTAAGCTTCAATATACTGCGGCGTATTTCACTGGAGAAAAAGAAGTTGAAAAAACATGCTTTACCTAAAACTGGGGTAGAAGTAACTGAATGAGGACAAAGTTGGCTTGAATTTACCTTATCGTACCCATTGCTACTTGCTATGAAGACGTCTACCAGAAACGATCGGGACAAACCACATTATCCTGGTGGAAAATCCGGTAACCCACGTGTACTTCTAGGCTGCCCGCTGCGGCATTGCGTACGGCGGAAGTTACCAAGTCATAGCTGAGGTGTAATTCTATCCTATCCTGAAGCAAAACCCCGGTAAAAAAACCAACTGAATCTTCCTTGCGGACGTTGGCGCCCACCCAGAATCGATTATCGAAGGTGAACCTGCCGCTTATGTCGTAAGAGACCGCTGCTTCGGGTAGTGTTTTAATTAGTAGCGCAGGAACAAAGTATACTCTATCACCCAGGTGAACGTTCAGGCCACCCATGAAGTAGTAGTGCCGGGAAAAATCAGTGTCGGTGAGGGAGGGCGTTTGATCATCCGTTCCGGAAATAACGGAGTTGAGTAGTTGAAAGGAAGAGCCCCCGAGGAAAAAGTGGTCGTTGTACAACCAGCCACCCGCGGCGAGTTGAAGTAGCGATGAATTTTCCGCCTGGGTAATGGTTGGATCGATAGGATTTACGAGAAAGTCAGTGTAGCCATTGGGATCGAAAGAGAATTGCTTGAAGCCTGGGCTCAGCGCAAGTGATAGCCGCAGCCCGTCACTATTCAGGGCAAAGTTGTAAGCGAAAGTAACCATGGCACTGGTTTGCTCAATTGGCCCGGTACGGTCATTGATGATATTTAGGCCAAGGCCAATCCTACTGATCGCTTTTCTTCTTCTTTTGGCGGCCAGTAATTGTCCATTGTTCAGGGAGGAGTGGGCGGAGAAATAAGCGGTGCGTGGCGCTCCTTCAAAACCGGCCCATTGGTTGCGGTAGCCCACTTTTAGCGGTAAAAAATCCTCCGTTCCCGCTACGGCGGGATTAATCAAGTAAGGGTTGATGGAGAACTGGGTATACTGTTCTAATTGCTGACCCACTAAAGGAAAAATCGAAAATACGCTTAAGACAAACCATAAAATATGCTTCATGTACAATCCTAGTTTTTGGGAAATGAGAAATAAACTTGGCTTTAGGGTAATGGCTGAAGAAGGATAGCTGGTGACGATTATCAGTTATACCACTAGACATTTTTGGCGCTTAATTCTCTCCAGCGTAGTGATTTGGAGAGATTCACTTCGTGGCTGCCTCCGGCGGTTAGAGAGGTAAAAAGCAAAATGTAAAGTAGAATAACCCACGCTTAATACTTAATAGTGACACTTCCGGTGATCGGCTCCCGATTGTTATCGTTAAGTTCAATCACAAAGTAGTACGTTCCCATGGGTAGCTGTCGGCCTTGCGGGTCGGTACCATTCCAGTTATTTTCGTATGGCTGGGCTTGGTGCACCTTATCTCCCCAGCGGTTGAAGACATCAACCCTAGCCTCCGGAAACCTTTGTATGGCACCGATGTGCCAAAAATCATTCATCCCATCGTTGTTGGGCGAAAAGAGTTGCGTAACTTGTACATCATAGATGATTTCTACCGCTACGTCAGCTTCCTCATTGCAGGTGGCTGAATTGACGCTGATGGTGTAGATACCGTCTTCACTAGGAGAAATATCCAATAGGTTGGCATCATTGTCAATAAGCAGACCAGTAGGGTCTAGCCAGCTAATCGAATAGGGGACACCGGTCGGTTCGACGATAACTTCTGCCTCGATTTGCTCGCTACTGCCTTCGGGAATCAGGTAGGGGCCAAAAGGGATGATGTCAATCCCAATGACGCTAGCGACCAATTCCGTCCGGGGGCTTTCACAGCCAGCAATGGTTTGGCTGATCCAGAGCGGGTAATATCCTGGAGTTTCCGTGCTGATAGTAGGCGGGGAATTACTACCCTCGCTATTGGTAGCATCTGGATACCAACTGAGGTTTTCCCCAAGGACGAATTCGGTTACCCTAGGTGCTTCTTCTCCTACACAGGCTAATAGATCAGCGGTTAGGAGCGGAGCTTCCGGAGTTTCCTTTACCTGAAAGTTCAGCGCTACTCGCTCACTCTCACAACTGTTTTCGTTTTGACTGACCCAGAAAGAATAGTCTTGGGCGGTAGCCGAACTGATGGTGGGGACTAAGCCGTTACCATTGCCCCCCGAGGGTTCTTGGTACCACTGAAGGTTCGTACCAGCTACCGCGGCACCTAGTTCAGGCACCTGATCGCCGACACAGATATCCGGTATTGCGGCGGCAATTTGCGGCGGTGCGGATAATGGAAGTACCTCATAAACCAACTCCGCTCTAGGACCCTCACAGTTATTGACGGTCTGGCTTACCCATATACTATTACTACCAGTGATATCGGTCGGTAGCACCGGAATAAGTGAACTGCCCATACCTCCATTCGGGCCGTCGTACCACCGTAAATCGGTTCCCGAAACTAATAGATCTAGGTCTGGAGCAATACTCCCAATACATAAGTTAGGTAAAGCTGAAATGTTGGGGGAGGGGGGCAGTGGATCTATCGTCAGGGAAACTTCCGAACGCTCACTTTCACAGCCCAAAACGGTCTGACTCACCCAGTAAGTGTAAATGCCAGGAGCATTGGCATTCGGGGCGGGTGGAGTAGCACTCCCCGGTCCCATGGCCTCATTGGCGTACCAGCGCAAGTTGCTGCCGGCTACTGATCCGTTAAAATTTGGCAGGGTGTTGCCGGCACAAATATTTTGTAGGTCACTTGCCGTGGGGTTGGCCGGAATGGGGTTTATCGTGTAACTGAGTGGCCGGCGTTCACTCTCGCAATTACTTTGTACCTGACTGACCCAAAGCGTGAAGGTCCCCGCAGAATCAGTACTGGCGAGGGGAGGAGTGTCTGTCCCGTCAAGGGTATCCTGGCTGGCGTACCACCGTAGCTGCTGACCGGATACCAGCGTCGTCAAATCAATTGGGGTATCACCGAGGCACTGGTCCGTTGGGTTAATAATGCTGGGAACGGGTATCTCCGGTAAAATGGTGTAGGAGAGCTCCGCCCGGGGGCTTTCGCAGTTGCCGCTGGTCTGACTCACCCAGTGGGAAAAGGTCCCCGGTTGTCTGGTATCCACCAAGGGAGCGCTAGTGGCTCCCGTTCCTCCGGTGTCACTTTGGTACCACCGTAAATCAGTTCCGGGAGTAAGACTATTTAGATCCGGTGGCGTATCGCCAAAGCAGATGGTCATAGGGGCTGGAACTGGCGGGGGTACGGTTTCGCTGATGACGGTGTAAGCTACCTGCACCCGCTCGCTCTCACATTCTGAACCTACCGTGCTTACCCAATATTGGAAAGTTCCAGCTTGATCGGTAGCTACTCCTACTGGTTGACTACTTCCCGTACCACCGGTTTCCTGGCTGTACCAAGTGATATTATTACCCACTACGAAAGTGGCCAAATCGGGCGGTGCTTCTCCTTCACAAACGTTAGGGATGTTACCTACGGTGGGCGGATCCGGTAATTCAAGAACAGTGAAGGTGAAGTTAGCCCGCGGGCCTTCACAACCGTTGATGGTTTGACTGATCCAATGATTAAACGTTCCCGGAGTATTGAGGGGCATTGCCGGTGGGGTAGGGCGACCGGAACTTCCCGTGGGCACATCGTACCAACTTAATTGTTGGCCACTTACGAAATTAGCTACCTCCACCTGATTGTCTTGGCGGCAAAAATCGGTGGGATTATTTACCGTAGGTAGTGGAATGTCATCCTTGATCACCGAAATGGATAAGCTGGCGGTATCCTTGCAGAAATACTCGGAGGTTAGGATGACGTCTTGTACGTGGTCCACATCCAGTAAACTCAGGGTAGGTGTTAAGCAGTCAGTACAAGAAAGTCGGTCGTCGGGTACCCACTCCACGCCGTTTAAGTCTCTTCCGTTGCGGTGGTCGGCTTGGAGTTGGACGTCCGTAAACTTACAGGCTACGTCTTCGACCATACTGAGGTCAACCCGAAACTGAAAATCTCGCCGGGAGGCGAAGTTATTCCGGTAATTCAGCTCATTAGCACCCGTTGGTGGAAATTCCGAGTTGACGGACATGACGTTCAAATCCGGGGTTGGCCACGTAATGGGGATACTTTCATTCCCCAAGACATTGAAGGCAGCCCATATTTGATCGAGTTTTGGCTTGCTGGCGGGAACGATGGCCACGAAATTCTCGGCGCGGTCGCGTCCGTATACTACCCGGTCCAGGTAGTAGGTCCCTAGTACCGTTGGTACTGGATTAGCGTTCCGTGGGTCTTCGTCGTAGAAGGTAACCGGCATCCCCACACGAATGGTATCATAACCGTTGTTGGAGATCTCAAAGGCTACGCGGATGCTGTCCTCCCGGTAGCAGTCGACCTGGTTGATGCGGATGACCCCGTCAATAGTAGGGTCATCCACTGGTAAGCGAAATGGTCCCATGGTGTCCTGGCAAGCCGGGCCATTCTTAGCAATGAGGGTGATAAAGTAATCACCGGGTTCCAAGAAGGTATGGTTAAGGTCAACAGAGTCTGAGGTAAAGAGGGGCTGGGCCGGAGCCATATTATCGTAGGGCTCATGCCGGACCGTCCATTCGTAACTGGTAGCATTAATGGATCGGTTGATAAACAGCACGGAGTCCACCATCTTACCGCTAGGTTGTTTCGCGGCGATGAATCTTACGTTGGGCGTGAAGCGGGCATCGATGCCCAGGCAGGTGACACGTACTACCCGAGAGTAGGAGGCGTAACAATCCGGATCGGCACTGTTCCAAGCGCGGAGGTAGACCCGATATTTCCCTGGTTCGGAAAAAGTGTGTTGTAGGTTGGGCGTGGTGGCAACTGCCGGGGCGGAAGGGACAAAACCTTCCAGCCAGGCAATAGTGTAGTCTAAACCAGGGTGGCCAAGTCTTTCCACGTGCCAGGCGAAGGAATCAACGGCAACGGTACCCAAAACGGAACTGGTGAAGTTATAAGGCACGTTGGTTTCCCGGTAGCGTTCATTGATGTCGAAGGAGACGCTGAAGTCCGCGTCGCAGGGACGGTTGCAAGCAGGATTCGAGCTAGGGGCTTCCACCGGTAGATCTATCCGAAAGTTATCAAGGACAAAGTGCATCTTATCCGCCTGCCCTTGGGTGAACTCGTTCGGACAGGAGCTGTAGTCCATAAAGTTGGAGGTCATGTCCGGAACGTCGGTAGGGAAAAAGCCGTTGCTGTAATTCGAAAGGGTGTCGGAAGAGCAAGTGTTTTGATTACAGCCTGCTTGACTGATGTCCGGCGGAGTGTCGCAAATACCATCACCATCCACTAGGCAATCGTTATTGGCACAGGTGGCCGAAAAGGTATGTGGTAGGGAGAGATAATGACCATTCTCGTGTGCGAGTAGGGCCGCACCGAGACCAACGGCGATTACCCCGTCCTGACGGGCATCGGGGCCGACTACGCCCCCCGGACCGCCGGAATACCCACCTAAGTTTGCTTCTCGGGTCCAGCTGGTCCTGCCGGAATAATCTTGGTCTGTTTCGACGTCGAGGCCCTCAGAAACGATCCAAATGTTTAAGTAGCGGCGCGGATCCCATTGCCCTTGGGTCTTCAATTTGGCGTCTTCCAGGTCGACGTCCATTCTGGCGTAGTCCGTTTCCCACCGGACGATTCCGTTGGTGATGCCGCCATCCGGCGCGCGTTGGGCCAGGCAGAATTCAATCTGTGTATCTACCCCACGGGTGCCAATGCTAAAATCCGCCCCGTTAGGATATTTTTGGGAATGGGTATAGGCATTATTCAAGGAGGCTACGGCATTGACCACTGCTTCGTTGGTGATGGTCGGTACGTCTTCCAGCAGGTGAAAAACCACCGGAATGGTTTTGGGCGGGGCTTTGGGGCGCGCTTTTCGGGGCTGATACCAGGCGATAAACCTTTTGGCGTCCTTTTTTCTTTGCTCCAGCGGCTTATCGGGAATCGGGCCACAAAAAGAGTGGTGGCTGATTTGCCCTAAAGTCGCCTCGCCCTCAGGGGCTTCGGTATTCTGAGCAGTTAAACAAGTAAGACATTGGATTATGATCAACAGCGTAAAGCTCCATTTCATACCAGGTGTGGATTTAATCTTTGGGAATATTGGGTCGTCATCTTCAGCTCCTAAGCGGCTCCGTCCTGTTTGGGAATTATGATTTGACGGAAGCGAAGCTTACGGGCTGAGCAATAGGGCTTTACCGAGCTTATTCAATAGCGTAAAGGGCCTTCCTTACGGAAGAAAAATCGTTGCTAAGTGTAATTAATTGTACTTCTGGGGTACCAACAGTTGTCCTCATTTAGGGTAGGAAGCTTACCCAAAAAGGTTTTTAGCGGTTGCTTTTTGACCTCTTTGAAAAGTTTCTTTGGTGAATGAGCTAAAACGCTTTAATGCTAAACAATCTGTCTGATTAAGAGCAAAACGGAAGGTGGTCTTGTTAATATTGCTTGCTTTTTTCCCTTTTATAAAAAGGTAGTGTTTCGCCAGAGAACGGCAGGCAGGAACTAATTTTTATCATACCAAGCTGACCTGTCTTTTATTTTTCAGTCATTGCTTTTTATCCGGACTTTGCACCTGCGCCCGCGCAAAATGAAAGTAAAGAGGACGCGGCCGCAGGTGCTCACCGAGCTCATCGAACGGGTGCAAGGCGCGGTGGCCTATTCTTCTTCTTCTTCTTCTTCTTCTTCTTCTTCTTCTTCTTCTTCTGAAAATGCTAAGTCGGCGGTAACGATTGATAATGGAATTCCGATAATTACGTAGGTCATCAGACTAATGAGGGTCGCTATAATTTTTCCGAGGTCACTGGTTGGGGAAACGCCGTGGGTATTAAAGCCGAGTAAAAGCCCAAAGGCCCACTCTATGCTTCTGGGTAAACTTGAAAACCCCGCATTAGCCGATGCTTCAACTAGGTAGACGATTACCGCTAAACCAGTTGCTACAACCAGTACGTAGAAAAAGAAAACAAGCAACTTTGTCAGGCTTCTTCTCATGATCGCTAAAAAACTAGCGATCATCGCTTGGTGCGCCTTATTAGGCCACAACTCCAGCATGCTTAATAGCCTGAATACCCTCAGCGAAAGTAGATAGTTTGATCCCACTAAAAATATGGAGAAAAAATACCCTACTATGGATAGGATGTCAATAATGCCATAGAAACTGAGAAGGTATTTAAGCGGGTTTTTGTGGACAATAATCCTTAGCGTTATTTCAACAAGAAAAAGGAAGGCTATGATTAATTCAATGCCAATTAATACGTTTCCATAGCTTTTGAACACCCCGTCTAAGCTGGATAAGCACTGCAGGAAAATTATTGCGACTATGGTGGTGTAGAGGGCAATCTTAAATGATCTCGATTTGGGGTGCTTAGGGTTATGGAAGATTTCATCTAAGGAGTTTCGCCAGCCCTTTGTTGCTCCGCTTTTCTTTTGCATTTCATTGGGTTAAGGAAGTTCTAATTCAGAGAGTGCCGCACCGCTCGGCAGAATCGGCTTTGGCCCGCTACTTGGTCAAGGTTTCCAGCATTTGTGTTTATCCAGTTGGCTGCACTGTACTTCACCCTAAGTTATGGAGTGAGAAGATACGTAGTTAAGTAGATCTTAAAGGGTTTTAAACGGTATGCCCGGAATCTAATGGTGGCTACCTGCCACCACGCATTAGCAAGCACTCCGCTTAAGCAGGCGATATTCGCCCTGCTGTTTGAATTCCCGTAAGGAGCACCCCGTATGCCGCTTGAAGGTTTTGGAAAGGTGGCTAACGTCGGTAAAATGCAACTCTTCGGCAATGTCCGTAAAAGTATGATCGGAATTGAGCAGGCGGATTTCTACCAATTTTAGGCGCGTCCTGATGATGTATTCTCGCAGGGAAAGGTTGATGTTCTTACGGAAGTACTCTCCGAGGTAAGTAGGGGAAAGGTGAAACCGACTGGCCAGATGATTGATCTTCAGCCGGTCGGGGTGGGCAATGTTTTCATTGATGTAGGCCAGGAGTTGGTTGATGCGATCGTCTCCGCCGCCGGATACGGCTACTTCGTAAAAGGGGCTCTGGCGGATGTTGCGCAGCAATAGCTCGAGAATACTCGTCATGAGGCTCTGAATCAGCGTAGTTGATCCAGCTCGGTAATTTCGATTTTCCAGCGCGACGAGGTCAATCAGGGAATGGACGTGACGCCGGTCCACCTCGTTTTGGATGATGTCGCCGGGTAATTGGTTGTAGGTGGCCAGGATGTAGGCGGCCTCATGGAACCATTCATTGCGGGCGAGTGCCCCCTTTACGTCAGCTCGGAAAAACTGAGAGGTGAATTTTAGGAAGACAAATTTGGAAGGCGCTTCGATCTGGAAGGAATGGCAGGCTAGTGGCGGCAGTAGGAATAAGCTGCCCGCCTCGTAGGGATAGTAATTATAATTGATACACTGGGTCCCTTTTCCGGCTTTGATTAATACCAGCTCGAAGAAGTTGTTCTTTACCGGGCGCTTTTGCCAAGTGTCCAACTCAATTTCTTGTAATTCAAAAGGCTGATGAGCCTCTAAAACTTGCATTTTGGGCTTGTTTTAATCAAATATACCGTTGATGGCAGCGAATGGTTAAGATAATAGCTTCCTAAACCTTGAAAAATACTATAAAGGCCGCTAAAATTACCATAAAGTAGGGTGGAGAAGTATTGATCTTTGCACTGTATCGAATAGCTATGGAAACTTTCCAAAACCTCCCTACACCATGAGTAAGACCATCTTGATTACCGGTAGTACCGACGGAATCGGTAAACTGACCGCCCGGAAACTAGCCGAGGCAGGCCACCGCGTCCTGCTGCACGGCCGGAACGCGGAAAAAGTAGCGGCGGTAACCAAAGAGCTGAAGACCGCTACCGGGAACTCAAACCTATCCGGCTTCGTGGCGGACTTGTCCGATTTATCCGCTGTCGTAACCTTCGCCAACGAGGTGGCCGCTGCGGCACCAGCGCTGGATGTATTGATCAATAATGCTGGTGTTTACGCCAGTGCTGAGAAGACTTCCAAGGACGGTCTGGAGCTGCGTTTTGCGGTGAACTACGTTGCTCCTTTGCTCCTTACCACGCGCCTGGCACCTGCGCTCCGCGCCCAAAAAAGCAGCCGCGTCATCAACCTAAGTTCGGCGGCGCAAGGCTCCGTTTCCTTACCTGCGCTGAAGGGAGTCGCTTCCCTTTCCCACCGGGACGCCTACGCTCAGAGTAAGCTTGCCCTGACGATGTGGAGCTTTCAGTTGGCGCAAGAATATCCGGAACTAACCGTCATTGCCGTTAATCCAGGTTCTCTGCTGAATACAAAAATGGTACGCGAAGGCTTCGGCTTCATTAACGGTCCGGTGGACAAGGGGGCTGATATTCTTTTTGCCCTAGCTACGGCCGATCAATACGCTGTACACTCCGGAGAATACTTCGACAACGATCGCGGCGGCTTCGGACATGCGCACCCAGATGCCTACGATGCGGCCCTTATTAAACAACTTCTACAAACAACCCAAGACCTTCTCACTGAGCGAGGATTTTAAACCCCAATACCCATGCAAGCAATAGGTTTTAAGCAGTCCCTCCCCATAACAGAGGACAACAGTTTTATTCAATTCGAGACCGAAAAACCCACACCTACTGGCCACGATCTACTCGTCAGGG
>JBCDGT010000026.1:0-11271 GCA_038750915.1 Bacteroidota bacterium | reverse complement strand
TTTCGGGGTCATAGTCCTGCGGCTTATGGAGGACTCCCTCAATCACAGCACCATCTTGGCTCTTCCAGCTAATCACTTCACTATTCGAAGTAGCCCATTGGGATATTTGCTTAGAAGCATCCGTTAGTTTTTTCGGATTGGTGAAACTTAGGTCAGCAAGGTACACTTCGTTCAAATCCTTGTCTCCTCTTCCTAAGTAAGCGACGCGTTGTCCGTCATCCGAAAAAGACAAGCTCCAGGTGCGTAGAAGGTTATTGGGCACGAGCTTAACCGCCCCTGTTTGCGGGTTTACTTGAATTACCGTACGGTCCGTCTTTTGGTAGGCCGTGCCAAAAATGCCGGCAGGCGTCCATTGCAGTCCGTTGAGGTTCTCATCAAAACCAGCTCCTAGTTCTTGGTTGTTATTACCATCTAGATCAATTCGGAAATACCGATCATTGCGGTAATAGTTGGAGGTACTATCGCTTAATGAAGAGGAGTAAAGCAATGACTTACTATCCGGGGACCAATCGATAAGTCCATCAAAACTCGGATTGGAGACTAAGGAGCGATGCGTTTCAGTTGCTACATCGTAAACAGAGATGTCGCGTTTGAAAAAAGTATTGATAAGCGGATCTGGTTGGTGAGCAAAGGCGATTGATTTTCCGTCCGGAGACCAGAGAAAGGAGTTGACGGTAAAATCTACACTGTCCAGCAATAATTGAGGAGCAAACTTGGCTTTATAGGTAGAGTCTTTCGCTTCTCCGGGCAGCGGGTTGCGTTGGAGCAAGTCTGGGCGAAAGTCCATCATCCAGAGTTGGTTAAGGCTAAACTCCTCGTCATCGACGGAGTACTCCCCGTAAAGCTTGGTGCGGGCCTTTTGCTGCTTAGACTTATCTTCTGATCGTAGAAAAGCAATCTGGGTGCCATCAGGAGACCAGGCGTAGTTACCAATACTGGTGGCTTCGTTGGTAATTTGGTGGGCTTCCCCACCGGCACTGCGCATTACTTGCAGTTGGTTCTTTCCGTCCCGATTGGCCAGAAAAGTAATCCACTTTCCGTCTGGAGACCAGCGGGCACTTCCACTATTCCCTTTGGTGGTGTTCGTTAGCTGAAAGGGCGTTTCCCCAGCTTTGGCTAACCATAATTCCCGATCGTAACGATTCTCTTCCCAATCCGTGGTTTGTCGGGAATAAATGACGTGTTGGCCATCCGGAGAAAGCACCGGGCTGAATACGGTCTGCAGGGAAAGGACTTCTTCGAAGGAGGGCTGTTTGAGCTCTTGGGCGAACAAGGGCGGGACAAGCAGTAATAGGTAAGTAAGTAAGATCAGGTTTTTCATCGGTTTGAGTATGGGTGATAGGATCGTAAGGTAACTAAGGAAAGTGATATTCTGGTCCAACTATTATTGTGCCCGCTAGGTATCATAAGGCCGTACAACGGCCTTACACCCGGGACCCGCAAAGCGGGTGATCCGCCGGTTTCTCAAAAAATTTTCCTACTTATTAACCTCATTATCAACTGACACTGCACCTGCGGTCGCGCCTGATGACATTATAAGTAGAGAAATTACCCACAAACAATTACCTTTGTAGCCTGCCCGCCCGGATGGCGGAACTGGTAGACGCGCTGGACTCAATTTTGTAATCCGTTTGCTCAATTTAAACCCTTCGGATTATGGTTCTCAACGGAGAACATCAGGGTTGCCCGGTGAGAAATCCCGGAGTAGAACTCGTCAAATTCGGTGAACGCTTCAACGGTGACGTTGGTGCCAACCCCGAGCCAAGCCCTGGCCTAGTCAGGGAAGGTGTAGAGACTTGACGGCGAGCACCTAAAGCCTTACGGGGCTACGGTGAAGGTAAAGTCCAGACCACAAACGCCAAGGAGCATAGGCGGCGACGAAAGTCGTAGATGGTAAGTAAAATCCAGTTTCCAGTATTGGAAGTACGGGTTCGACCCCCGTTCCGGGTACGCAACACGGCGACGCTTCACTTCGGTGGGGCGTCGCTTTTTTGTGCCCCTACGCCGACATCATTTCCATGACGTGAAGGGCGATGTTAAGGCCCATGATCGCCGCGAGCGCCAGGCCGAGCAGGCGCATCCAGAGGGCGTTACCTTTCCGAAATTCTTCGGCGCGAGCACGCGCTTCGGGCTTACCGAACTTCACCAGTCCTCGGGCAAAAAGGTAGAGATAAAGACCGAGCGCGAATAAGAACACTTCAACGAGTAGACCGATAATGGAAACCGACATAAGAATAGCATTAAACTTGGTGCTAATGTCGTAATTTCGGCGCTATCACCACCATGGTGCTATTCCTAGTGCCATGAATATACCTACGGGACTTAAACCGATCATGACCAAAGAAGAACTTACCGCCGCTCAGTACGAAGATGAGATGCAGTTGCTGATCTCCAAACTCTACCACCGGCTAGAAAAAATAAAAGAAGGCGGCGGGGCTACCCGTGCCGCCAAACAACACGCTAAGGGTAAGATGACCGCTCGCGAGCGGGTAGAAGTATTGATTGATGAAGATTCCGACTTCCTCGAATTCGGCGCATTCGCCGGCTACGAGATGTACGAAGACTACGGCGGATGTCCGGCGGGTGGTGTAGTGACGGGTTACGGACGGGTGCAGGGGCGACTCTGCGTCATCGTTGCCAATGATGCTACGGTTAAGGCGGGAGCCTGGTTCCCCATCACCGGAAAGAAGAACCTTCGCGCCCAGGAGATTGCGATGGAAAACCGTGTACCGATCATTTACCTGGTAGACAGTGCCGGAGTTTTCTTACCGATGCAGGACGAAATTTTCCCGGACAAAGAACACTTTGGTCGCATTTTCCGCAACAACGCTAAGATGAGTGCCCTGGGGGTTCCGCAGATTGCCGCCGTAATGGGTAGTTGTGTGGCCGGAGGGGCTTATTTGCCCATCATGTCCGACGAAAGCCTGATCGTAGAAGGAACCGGCAGTATTTTCCTGGCGGGGCCCTACTTGGTAAGAGCCGCTATCGGGGAGAAGGTAGACGCCGAAGACCTGGGTGGTGCAGAAATGCACGCCTCCGTCTCCGGGGTAATCGACTATAAATGTGAAAACGACCAAACTTGCTTGGACACCATTCGGGACCTAGTCGGGCACCTACCGCGCACGCCACTAACTAAATTTGATCGACTAGAAGCCAAAGCCCCCGCCGGTGGAGACAATGCCGTACTCGGTATTCTACCTGGTGATCGGGCGAAACCCTACGACGGTCGGGCCTTAATTGCCTCCATTGTCGATGAAGGAAAGTTCACTGAATTCAAGGAAGAATACGGTCAGACCCTACTGTGTGGCTACGCACGGATCGATGGTTGGAGTGTGGGCATTGTGTCTAATAACCGCCAGGTGGTCAAGTCCGGTAAAGGCGAAATGCAGTTTGGTGGCGTGATTTACTCTGACTCCGCCGACAAGGCCGCTCGCTTTATCATGATCTGTAATCAAAAAGGGATTCCGCTCGTCTTCCTCCACGACGTTTCTGGCTTCATGGTGGGCAGTCGGTCAGAGCAAGGTGGTATCATCAAAGATGGTGCTAAGATGGTAAACGCCATGAGCAACAGCGTGGTGCCTAAATTCAGTATCGTAGTAGGCAACAGCTACGGTGCCGGCAACTACGCGATGTGTGGCCGGGCCTACGATCCCCGCCTGATGCTGGCCTGGCCAACGGCCCGCCTGGCGGTAATGGGCGGTGCCCAAGCTGCGAAGGTGCTGCTACAAATTCAGGTAAGTAGCCGTAAAGCAAAAGGGGAAGAAGTCTCTGAACGCGAAGAGAAAGAGCTGTTGGAAAAGATCACTGCACGTTACGATGCGCAAACCAGCCCCTACTACGCAGCTGCCCGTTTATGGGTGGATGAAATCGTGGATCCCAGAACAACAAGGGCCTGGGTATCCGCCGGGATCGAAGCGGCGCAGTTTGCGCCGACGGAAGAGTGGAAAATAGGGGTGTTGCAGACGTAGGATTTTGGTGGTTAGTGATTAGTATTTGGTATCGAGCGGCTCTAAGCAGCCTGCTAAAACATTACCCCACTTCCTCCCGCTCCGGCACGGAAACCTGCGCGCCCATCCGCGTCACAGAAATACTAGCGGCTTTTACGGCAAACTCAATGGCAGTTCGCCAATCCATGCCTTCGGCGAGGGCGACGACCAGGGCTCCATTGAAAGTATCACCAGCGGCGGTGGTATCTACCGCCTTGACTTTGGGGGCAGCGACAGTAAAAGAACCTTCACCATTGGAGAAATAGGCCCCTGCGGAACCTAAGGTAATGATGACGTTATGTACGCCTTTGGCGTGCATAGCCTGAGCGGCGCGGGCGCGGGAAGCAGGGTCCGTTGGATCGATGCCGGTGAGCAACTCCGTTTCGCTTTCGTTGGGGGTAATCAGGTAGAGCCCGTTAAGCAAATCATCGGGTAATGGTTGGGCGGGAGCGGGATTGAGGATGCATTTACCTGCCGCCAACTTAGCCACTGCTCCGATGGTTTCAAGGGGCGTCTCCAGTTGCATTAATACTAAGGTGGCCACAGCAAAGTCAACTTCGCGCAGATGCTCGGGTAGCAAAGCAGCATTAGCTCCGGGGGCCACTACGATGCTGTTTTCTCCTGAGGCATCTACGGTGATTAATGCCGTACCAGAAGCATTATCTGGGTCTACACTTACGTGTTGGCAGTCAATACCAACAGCTGCAAAACCTGCTACCGCCTGGCGGCCAAAAAGGTCGTCCCCTACCCTGGCGACAAACTGGACCGCACCACCTAGCTTCGCCGCAGCTACGGCTTGGTTGGCACCTTTTCCGCCCGCGAAGAGAAAAAACTCTCCGCCAACAATGGTTTCTCCCGGTTTAGGGAAGCGCTCCGTTTTTACTACCATATCGGTATTGCTGGAGCCGAGGACGATTATAGAATTTCGAGAATCAGACATAAGGGTGTATTGTAAAAAGGACCATGCCGACGACAAGTCCCCCGAAAAATAGTAAGGCAAAAGGAATAGTTAGTACCCTCAACCAAAGTCTAACCGGTGCATCCCACCTGATGCGCCTTATTGGTGCATCTAATAGTTCTTGGTCTTGCGGATCTTCAAAATAAAGTAGTTGCTTCACTGCGTCCACCAGCATGGCCCAAAAACTAAAAATTAGTGGTAGCTGGGCAAGAGCAAGAAACAAGACTACTACTCGAATCAGCACATCACTGGCCAATGTTGTAAGTACACTAAACAAACTAACCTGCTGCAACGATCATACCCAAACCAACGAGATAGCAAAGTAGCATGATATTGAGAATCGTATTCGTCCCCTTCGGCGCTCCCGCGAACTCTTTCCAGATGTAAATGCCCCAGAGCGCAGCTACGATGGTGGCACCTTGGCCAAGGCCGTAGCTAATGGCCGGTCCCGCCTGATCACTCGCTAAAATACTAAAGGACATTCCTACGCACCAGATGATCCCGCCAATGATGCCCATAAGGTGGTTCCTCGAGCCGCCTTTGAAATAATCACCGTAACTCACCGAGTCTCCTACGAAGGGAAAGCGCATCAGAAGTGAATTAAAGAGGAAATTACTGAGGAGAATACCGATGGCAAAAACAAATACGGCAGAGTATGGGCTCAGCTTTCCAGCTTCCGGCACCGTGAAGTCACTAAACATGGAGTTGGCCACGTACTTATAGAAAAGTCCCATAAGACAGCCAGCTACAACCGCTAATAAAAGTCCCTTAGTAGAGACACCTTCATCTCCTTTGCTGGCCCTGCGGTAGGCATAGGCATTCAGCAAAATGGCCGCAGCGATCAAGGCAGTGCCCCCAAATAACAAGGTAGGGTCGCCCTCCGGGCGGTCCAGGTAGTTGACGATGACCCCAATAACCAAAGCCAAACCAATGCCAGTTGGAAAAGCCACCGACATGCCGGCGATGGAGATAGAGGCCACCAACAAAATATTAGCGGCATTAAACAAAATACCGCCCAATAGAGCCGATCCGAGGTTGCCATTATCGGCTTGGCCTAGGTCGGTAAAGAAGGAGCGGCCTTCGTCTCCCATGCTACCCATGGTTACCCCAAACAACAAAGCCAGCAGCACAATGCCAATGACGTAGTCCCAGTAAAAGAGCTCAAAACGCCACTTGTCGGAAGCCAACTTCTGGGTATTCGCCCAGGAGCCCCAACACAACATAGTTACTACGCAAAAGACGACTGCAAGGCCGTAGGATCCAATAACAAACATGATCGAAAAAGTGAATGTGTGAGGAACAAGGTACACAGAAGCAGGGAAAAGCCTTGATGCTTGCGTCCAATACCTAACAGAAACATCGGCACTAACATTTACTTAGCGGGATTTCAAATTATCACTCTCGGAGGGGCAGAAATAAATTGGACAAAATCTAAACAAGGCCCAGCCTTACATGTCTCTTAAACATAGCCCCCCCTTTCCGCCCTTTAACCGTTAGTTTTGCCGCGTTACGCTAAATTCGAATACGCATGCTTACCTGGTTCATGAATAGTTGGTTCGGACGCTTTATTACCTCTAGTATCGGTAAAAAGGTGGTAATGGCATTAACCGGCCTGTTTCTGATCTCCTTTCTCATTGTTCATTTAATCGGCAACCTCCAGCTACTGAGCAATGACGGGCAGGCGTTCAATGAGTATGCTTATTTCATGACGCACAACCCGGTGATCAAAGCGACTAGTTATGGGCTTTACGCCTCTATTCTTCTCCACGCTTTTCAGGGCATTCTACTCTGGATTAAGAATAGAAGCGCTCGTGGCCCGGTCGGTTATGCAGTAAAAACGAATCGTACCGCCGGTGCAAGTAAAGCTTCCTTTCGGATGGGGGCTATTGGCACCGTTATCTTAATTTTTATCGGTATCCACATGGCGCAGTTCTGGTACCAGACCCACTGGGGCAGCAAAATTACGGAAGTAACTTATGCTGGTTGGGATCACCCAATCAATGATCTTTACGCCTTAGTCAGTTTTACTTACACCAATATCTGGATGGTTGTCCTTTACGTAGTCAGCATGGTCTTCGTGGGTTTCCACCTCTGGCACGGCTTTGAGTCCGCCTTCCAAACCCTAGGGCTTAACCATAAGAAATGGACACCTGGCATCAAGTTTGTGGGGCGTGCCCTTTCAGTTAGCCTTGCCGCAGGCTTCGGCATCATTCCCATTTTCATGTACCTGAACCAATAAGAAAACCCGCCACAACGTACAATCATGGCCTTACAATCCAACGTCCCGCCCGGTGAACTCAGTGAAAAGTGGACCCAGTACCGCTCCAAAATGCCACTGGTAGCACCGAATAATAAACGCCGGATCGAAGTAATCATCGTCGGCACCGGCCTAGCTGGTGGCGCTGCCGCCGCCACCCTCGGCGAATTGGGTTACAAAGTGAAGGTATTTACCTTCCACGACAGCCCTCGCCGGGCTCACTCTATTGCCGCCCAGGGCGGTATTAATGCAGCAAAGAACTATCAGAACGACGGAGACTCCGTTTACCGCCTTTTCTACGACACCATCAAAGGTGGCGACTACCGTAGCCGTGAGGCCAACGTCCATCGCCTCGCGGAGGTGAGTGTCAACATCATCGATCAGGCGGTGGCCCAAGGTGTTCCCTTCGCTCGGGAGTACGGTGGTTTGCTCGCCAACCGATCCTTCGGAGGCGTACAGGTAAGTCGGACCTTCTACGCAAGGGGGCAGACGGGCCAGCAGCTTTTGCTCGGTGCTTACCAGAGCCTCAGCCGTCAGGTCAGCCTTGGAAACGTAACGATGTACAACCGCCACGAGATGGTGGACGTAGTGAAAGTCGACGGTAAAGCTCGTGGCATCATTGCCCGGAATCTGCTCACCGGCAAACTGGAGCGCCACGCCGCTCACTGTGTTGTTCTTGGCACCGGTGGTTACGGCAACGTTTTCTACCTAAGCACGAACGCCATGAACTCCAATGGTTCCGCTGCCTGGCGGGCCGTAAAGAAAGGGGCCTATATGGCCAACCCTTGTTTCACTCAGATTCACCCCACCTGCATCCCCGTTTCGGGAGAATACCAGAGTAAGCTGACCTTGATGTCCGAATCCCTGCGTAACGACGGTCGGGTATGGGTACCAAAAAATCATGAGGACGCCCAGGCTATCCAGGAAGGTCGTAAAACGGGCGTACAGATTCCCGAGGAAGACCGCGACTACTACCTGGAGCGGCGCTACCCCGCCTTCGGCAACTTAGTACCTCGCGACGTAGCTAGCCGGGCTGCGAAGACGGCCTGTGACGAAGGTTTGGGCGTAAGCCCTACGGGCTTAGCCGTTTTCCTCGACTTTGCCGACGCCATCCAGCGTTACGGAAAAAGCCAGGCCAACGCCCTGAATGAACACAATGCCTCCGCTCAGCGGATCAAGGAACTTGGCACCGCAGTTGTGGCGGAGAAATACGGTAATCTCTTCGAGATGTACGAAAAAATCACCGGCGAAAACCCTTACGTAATGCCCATGAAGATCTACCCAGCGGTACACTATACCATGGGTGGCTTGTGGGTGGATTACAACCTTCAAACAAATGTCCCTGGCCTCTTCGCCACCGGCGAAGCCAACTTCTCTGATCACGGGGCTAATCGACTTGGTGCTTCGGCCCTGATGCAGGGCTTAGCGGACGGTTATTTCGTACTTCCCTATACCATTGGCACTTTCCTAGCTAACGAAATTCGCACCCCGGCCATAGACCCCGACGGAAAGGAGTTCATGGAAGCCGAAACAGCCGTAGCGGAGCGCATCAAACGGGTAATGGGTATTGGCGGCAATCAGTCGGTAGAAAGCTTCCACCGTCGTCTCGGTAAGATCGTCTGGGAATACTGTGGGATGTCCCGTAACGCTGAAGGCCTCAAGAAAGGCCGCCAATTAATCCGAGAGCTACGCGAGGAATTCTACAACGATGTCTTCGTTCCGGGAACAGCCGATGAGTACAACCCTGAGCTCGAAAAAGCCCTCCGGGTGGCAGACTTCATGGAACTCGGCGAGTTGATGATGCTTGATGCCCTGGACCGCGAAGAAAGCTGCGGTGGCCACTTCCGCGAAGAATACCAAACCGAAGATGGGGAGGCGCTGCGACGTGATGCGGACTTTGCCTACGTTTCTGCCTGGGAATGGGACGATAACGACCCCATCCTGCACAAGGAAGATCTCGTCTTCGAAAACGTTGAGTTGAAAACCAGATCCTACAAGTAAAGACCAGGCCTGCCTTGTCTCTTCCACAGCACCTGCGTTCGCGCCCAATGATTATTTTGCGCGGCCGCAGGTACCAAGAAAGGATCAAGAAGCAGGTAATAGCTTGTTTGGACTTTTGCTCATCATCAAAAACTTGCTCTTTTCCCCTGAATATCACCTTGAAAATGTTCATTTATTCCGATAAGCTCGCATTTCCAAGTCTCATTCAGTGCAAAAATACCAGCGTTTTTGCCAGACTCGAAAAATCCAAATAAGCTCCAAAAAACAAGCAATTATGAGCGCTGACACCATGAAGCTTACCCTCAAAATCTGGCGACAGCCGAGTGCCAAAGCCAAAGGCCACTTTGAGACACACACCCTCGATGGAGTAACTACTCATATGTCTTTCCTGGAGATGCTGGACGTGCTGAACGAACAAATCATCGCTGAAAAGAAAGAACCTGTTGCCTTTGAGCATGACTGCCGTGAAGGCATTTGTGGTACCTGTAGCTTGGTTATCAATGGCTATCCCCACGGTCCGCAAAAAGGAACAACGACCTGCCAGTTGCACATGCGCCATTTTAAAGATGGGGATACGATTACCATCGAGCCCTGGCGCTCGGCGGCCTTTCCCGTCATCAAGGACTTGGTTGTCGATCGGGATGCCTTCGACCGCATCATTCAGGCTGGTGGCTATATCTCGATGAATACCGGTCAGGCCCAAGACGGTAACGCCATTCCCATTGAAAAAGACGTGGCGAACAGCGCTATGGACGCCGCTACTTGTATTGGTTGTGGTGCCTGTGTAGCAGCTTGTCCTAACGCTTCGGCGATGCTCTTCACTGCCGCCAAGGTGAGTCACTTAGCGCAAATGCCACAGGGAAAGGTAGAGTCTGCCAAGCGTGCCCAACGGATGGTCGAGCAACACGACGCGGAAGGCTTCGGCCGCTGCTCCAACATCACGGCCTGTGAGGCGGAGTGCCCCAAAGAAATTTCCGTTGAGCATATTGCCCGCCTGAATCGGGAGTATCTGAGCTCCTCGGTGAGTACGGTGAAATAAACTTCCAGCTTTCGGCAGGCTGATCCACCCAAACGTAATGCCTTACTCATGGTAGACTGAAATAAGGCGGCAATACTTACTTTGGAGAGTGGTATCGGGAATTCTCGATACCGCTCTCTCAGTTATAATACATAACGCAACAAACGGAGGGCATGTAAGACGGCTACTAGCGTTGAGCCTTCGTGTCCGACTACTGCCGGACCAATAGCGACCACCCCCGTTTGGGTAAGTGGCACTAATAGGGAAACCATACCCAGGCTGATTACTAAATGCTGTTTAATGATGCGCCGGGCTTAGCGGCTAAGGCCAATGGCAAAGGGAAGGTTAGCTAGCTGATCGGCCATCAGAGCCACATCCGAACCAGCTGCCCCCATGGTAACCCCAACGGCACTTTTGGCCATTGCCGGGGCGTCGTTGACACCATCACCAACCATAGCGACGCCACCTTATTGCTAACTTAAACGCTCGATAGCCTTTACTTTAAAACAGGTACGGGAGATCATCAAATGAGATGATCTAAATCAGGTAGGATTTTGCCGCGAAGACAGAATTTTGGGGTTGATAAAAAGCAATAAATCACTCAATTCTGCTGTGATGTTAAACGTAATCGTACCCGTTGATTTTTCCGAGACATCCGCCACCGCGATTAGGTACGGCGCTAACCTGGCGGAACTAATGGGCTTTAATTTACATATCGTCCACATTAGTGATCTTGTGCTAAGCGGCTCGCATAGCCTAACAACACCCGAGCAAAAACGCGATGAAGTCAGCTTAGCGAAAAGGCTGGTCGAGTTTTCACGAAAAAAGGTGGCCGAGGTACAGTTCGCTAATCGTGGGCGGGTAGCGGTAAGTCCTAAGGTTAGCCAGACGGTATTATCCGGCATGGCAGCGGATAAAATTCTCGATCTTAGTCAGGAAGCGACGACCGCTTTTATTGTCATGGGGGGTGTTGGGACCGGAGCTGGGATCAGTCTTCCAGGAATTTATGGTAGCGTGGCAACGCCAGTGGCCATGGGAAGCGCCTGCCCAG
>JBCDGT010000025.1:0-11285 GCA_038750915.1 Bacteroidota bacterium | reverse complement strand
GCTAGGAGCTAGGAGCTAGGAGCTAGGATTTTAGCACTTTTTTGATAATTAAATACAATTGTTGCAACTTATTGCGAATAAAAGTTGTATCTTTAGTAGAGCAGTTAAACAGCAGTATGATTGATAGTATTGACGTCACGAAAGTTCTCTTTCTCGATATCGAGACGGTGAGTGGTAAGCCTACCTACAACGACTTAGACGAGACCTTTAAAGCTTTATGGACACACAAAGCCCCTGGAGTGCTCAAGCGCTACGGGGAGGAATTAACCGAGGAGGAAATAGCCGATAGTTACGTTGATCGGGCCGCAATTTTTGCGGAATTTGGCAAGATCGTCTGCATCAGTGTAGGAGCCATTTACCGAGATAAGGATAAGCGCCTTAAAATCCGCCTAAAGTCTTTTGCTGACCGTGATGAAGCAACTTTATTGAAGAACTTCAACGCCATGCTGGATCAGTATTACGGCGATATCTACAAGCAATTCATCTGCGGGCACAACATCAAGGAGTTTGACGTCCCCTACATGTGTCGACGCATCGTAGCCAACCAGCTCCCCCTCCCAAAAATGCTGGACATCGCCGGTAAAAAGCCCTGGGAAACCAAACACCTACTGGACACTATGGACATGTGGAAGTTTGGTGATCGCAAGAGCTACACCTCCCTCAAGCTCCTAGCCGGCGTACTCGGCTTCCCTACCCCGAAGGATGATATCGACGGTAGCCAGGTTGGCCGCGTCTTCTGGGAAGAAGATGATCTGGAGCGCATCGCCACCTATTGCGAAAAAGACGTACTCGCCACCGCTCAACTCTTCTTCCGCTACCAGCGCAAGCCCCTGCTAGAGGAGGATCAGGTGCAGGTTGCCGACTAGTTGTAGGTCGCCAGTAGCCAATCAAGGCAATTTTATAAAGCAGCAGCATTTTTTAAACCACTACCCACCCTGCCGGGGGCCTTCTTTTCAGGCGAAAAGAAGCACAAGCCTTCGCCTGAACTGCTGGCTTAATCGCGAGCGGCAACCAAAATGGCCTACGAAAGGACAACTCGCAACACGTTTCGTCTTTCAAGCATAAGTTTTTGCTTGCCCAAGATCGAAGCCCAAACATAAATAGTGGGCGCTCATACAGTGCTTCCGCTTAACGTCTATTTTGGCCGCCACTCCCGGCCAGCGCTAATGGCAATCCTGTTGAAGATTAAGAAATAGGTGCTTGTCATTAAGGAAACACTATTTAAGTCCAGAACGTAACTCACAGTTGAATAACTGTTAAAATAGTTGTAAAACTGCTTTCGCCGTCCTAGCTTTGTCGTAAATCAAGATAGAGATGAAGCGACTTACCGAAAAGGAAGAGGCCTTAATGGCCATTATCTGGCAAAAAGAACGGGCTTTTGCGAAGGAGGTCCGGGAGCAACTCCCGGCGCCCAAGCCACACATCAATACCGTTTCCACCGCCTTGCGAAAACTAGTAGCTAAGGGCGTTCTACAAATCGAAGACTTCGGCAGCACCCACCGCTACTACCCAACCATCAGTAAGGAAGACTATACGGCGAAGTTCATCAGTCCGAAGTTGAAAGGCTTGTTCGGTAACTCCGTGAAGAACGTCGTGGCCTTTTTCGCCAAAGAAGAAAAGATGAGCGTGGAAGACCTCAAGGACGTCATCCGCATGATCGAAGAAGAAGACAATAAATAATTGAGCGATGCTGATCTACCTCCTAAAAGTCAATTTCTTCCTGCTGGTTTTTACCCTGGCTTATTGGCTCTTACTGCGCAAGGGAGAATTTTTACAGTTAAATCGCCTGATCCTAGCCGCGGGTATTCTCTTGGCCTTCATCCTGCCTGCGCTACCGACACTGACCTCCTTTACGGAAAGTATGCCTGCTCCTCTGCAGGAACTCTCCGGGCGGGCTACCGCCGCCCTGCCCTTGTTGGAGGAGGAGCTTCCAGTTGCCGTTCCCGAAAATAATATCGAGGAAGCAGCACCCCCTGTGGTCCAACCTTCCCCAAGGCAGGAGGCATTTCCGTACTACCTGTTTTGGGGTATCCTGGCCGTTTCATTGGGCCTACTCTTCTTGGTAGTTCGCCAGTTCCTCCGCATTTTCAAGTTGATCATTTACAGCTCCAACGAGCGCCGAGAAGGCCTAACGCTTGTGCATACCGACGAAGACGTACCTCCCTTCGCTTTCTTCCGTTATCTGGTGATCAATCCCGAAAATTATCAGGGAGAGGCTTTACACCAGATCATCGTTCACGAAAAAGTACACATCCACCAGCACCACTACTTGGACATTCTGCTGGCAGAATTCCTCCGGATCGTTTGCTGGTACAATCCGGCCGTCTGGCTCCTGAACGGCCTCCTGAAAATGAACCTCGAATACATCGCTGACCGGGAAGTCCTCTCCGCCGGCATCGACCGCAAAAGCTACCAATACCAACTGCTCGACATGAGCGTGCGGGGGCAGTCTCTCCGCCTCACCACCCCAATGAATTATTCACCAATCAAAATGCGTATTTCCATGATGAATACTAAAAAATCCAGCCTAATCGCCCGGCTAAAATATGCCCTTCTCCTACCCGTCTGCGGCTTTGCCCTGATGGTTATTGCTCCCGTACAAGCACAGGCCGTTGTGGTTACCGGCACTACCACCACGACGGGCTCAAACGCCACCGTGATCAACGGTCAGGTCTCGACAACCAATGCGGCCATCTCCCTGAGCGGTGACAATTCGGTTAACGGCGCGATAGCGACCACTAGTTCCCTAGGGAAGGAGGACATTTACTTCGTCATTCGCCCCAACACAAAACGTAAGAGCTTAATCGCCGCCCAAGAGCTGCTGGCCGAAAAAGGGATCATCGTCAAGTACCACAACATGAATTACAACGACGGACTCCTTACCGCCATCAGCGTCACCATTACTTCCAATAACTTCAACGGCAACCTTTCCCACGATCCCCTGGATGGCCCCTTAGTTTTCTACGATCTCCGCATCGGCGAGCGCAAAACAGGCTTTGAGTACGGCACCCCGCGCAACGTAAGCCTCAAACAGCGCAACATCATCGAGGGGGTATCCGGCCTCTTCATCCGCAACGCCAAAGGTGGGGTGCAGATACGGGGTTCTGCTCACATCGACTAAGTATCTTTTCTTACTAGGCAATAATATTCAAGGCCCCGGACGCTTCGTTCGGGGCTTTACTATTGATAATACTCACTTTTGCTCAACGCTTAAAGAACTAGGGAACATACAGAAGGAGTTGAAAACATTCGTTGCATGAAACAAACGCGAAGTCGTGCTAACTAACTCATAATCAAACTTATGTTTGGAGATACCATAGGGCCGTGTAATAAAACCTACGCTTTGCCCTTAAAAATCTACCATCATGAAGCAAATTCTAGTCGGCCTCTCTTCAGTACTGGCTCTATTTATCCTAACGGCCTTCTCCCTAACCAACTCAACTACAGCAACCAGCGGAGACTACGACTACCTAAAAGAAAGTTTGAAAAACACCAATACTCCGTAGAGGTCATCGAAGCAATGCCCGAGGAATACTTCGATTACAAACCTACGCCTGACGTTTTATCCTTCCGCGAACAAGCCGTACACATTGCCTACGCCATCGAGTGGAACATCCTCCTCATGCAAAAAAAACCTGTAGATTGGGTTCCAGGTAATCGGCTAGAGATGAGCCAAGCGGAGCTATCAGCCTACGCGCGTGCGCAGTTTGTACACTTCGAAAACTTCGTTGACACCTCAATAGTAAATCCCGTATTTACCGAGCAAATCGTCGATGTACTCAGCCATAATGCGCACCATCGTGGACAAATGACTACTTATTTGCGGTTGAGGGGTATCAAGCCACCAGCGTATCGCTAAATCGCCAGGGATTTCTAAGCATAATTCAACAGTGATTAGCAGAACTCGACCGGTAGTCACGGCTTGAGCCGTAGACTTTGGCATGGTGGAGTCCACGGCTGAAGCCGTAACTACAATTTCCCAAACAACGACAAATCCGCCGCTTCCACCTCCTGGCGGAAGGCGGCAAAATCGCCTTCCATGAAGGTTTTTACTTTGTTAATAAAGTCTTCAGCCTCCTCTTGGTACTGCGCCAGGGCCACCTCCGCCATTTGGGTCGGGCGGCCTTCTACCTGACCGACGTAGCGGCTAGCCGTAAACAGCTTCGCCCGGAGATTGGTGGGGTTACGCTGAATCCCCTTAAGGCCTTCTTTATCGATGTAGATCTCTTCCAGTTCGGCAATCTCTTTGAGAAGATCCTTAGCGTCTTTGCTCAGGGAATCCTTGACGGCTGCGGGAGCAGTCTTAAGTAAGTCTTGAATCCGTTTGATGTTCTTGCCGGCTTCGCGCAGTTCGTTCCAGGCGGTGGTAAGGTGTACAGTAGTGGTATCCATCTCGGCGCGGAGGCGCTCCTGCTCGGCGTAGGGGTTGGCCATCTGCTCCTCGCGGGGATCGGAATGGACGGTCAGCATCGTCTTATCCGTATGGTTACCGTAGGTCATGACCACCTCGTATACGCCCGGCGCTACGCGGGCACCGGAGGGTGTGTCTGCATCCGCGCGCGGCTCCCGCCGGCTGGGGAAGGACATCCCGTCGCGACGGAAGTTCCAACTGATGCGGTTCATGCCCCAGTTGGGTTTGGTGGTGTAGGTGCGGATGGTATCGCCAGATTGCGCCTCCACAATTTGAATTTTCACCTTGTCTTTCGGGCCCTTTTCCTTCTCGGCCGAAGTAGCTTTTTCTTGAACGTTGACGTCGCCGTAGTAAAGGAGGTTAGCCGCTTCACTTTCCTTGCCTTTCCCCTTCTTAGCACCTGCGTCTGCGCCCGGCAAAACATAAAAGGTGAGCATGGCGCCACCGCGGCGGTCTTGCCCCTGAAACTGGCCCTGGGCGTAAAAACGCACGCCCTGGTAGCTGCGGTAGCTCCACTGGTAGGCATCGGGAGCGGGGAACACGGCAAAGCTGTCTTGCAGCATTTCAGTACCACGACGAGCAATTTCGCGGAAAGGACGGATGTCGTCCAGAATCCAGACGGCACGGCCGAAGGTGCCGATGATGAGGTCGTGCTCACGGGGATGAATCTTCATGTCCCGGGTGGACACTCCGGGGTAGGTTTTATTGTAGTGCGTCCACTCGCCACCCTTGTCGAAGCTGATCCAGAGCCCCTGGTCGGTACCGAGAAAGAGGAGGTTGGGCTCGATGGGGTCTTGCACAATGCTGAGGGCGTGGCCCTTCACGTCGTTTTCGTCGACGACACGTGTAAAGGTCTCGCCAAAATCATCCGTGTGGTAAACGTAGGGATCGGTGTCGCCGCGGCGGAAGTCGTTGACCACTACCCAGGCTTCGGCCTCATTGTGGGTGCTGGCCTCGATGTAGGGAATCCAGGCACCAGCCTTATAGCCCGGCAGGTTGCCGGACAAGTCGTTCCAAGTTTCGCCGTCGTCGGGGCTGAAGTGAAGGCGCCCGTCGTCAGAACCCACCCACAGGCCTTGCTTCTTGCGAAATTCTTGGTGATTAGGCTCAATCACCAGTAGCGTGGTATGGTTCTCCGCTTGGGTGGCGTCGATGGTGAGGCCGCCGGAGATCATGGAGCGTTGGCGTAAGGAGTCGTTGGTCGTCAGGTCGGGGCTGATGATTTCCCAGTGGTCGCCGCAGTCGGTAGACTTGTGCACGAACTGGCTACCCATATAAATGGTGCACTCCCCCTGATTGCTCTGAACAATGGGTGCGTTCCAATTGAAGCGTAGGAAAGTCCCGTCCGGATGCAAGGGCTTGAGGGATTTGGTCTTGCCCGTACGGCGATTGACGCGCCCCAGAGCACCTCCCTGGCTGGCGGCGTAAATGGTGTTTGCATCGCCGGGTTTAAAGATCAGATCGAAGCCATCACCAAAGTAGACTTCCTGCCAGTCGGCATCAGTGATACCACCAGCTTTGAGGCCCTGGCTGGGGCCGACCCAGCTACCGTTGTCCTGCATCCCACCGCCCACGAGGTAGGGGTAACTCATATCGTAGTTGATGTGGTAAAGCTGGGCCAGGGGTAGGTTGGCGGCGAAGCGCCAGGTTTCCCCGGCGTCGTGGCTGATGTTCAGGCCGCCGTCGTTACCGTCAATGACGTACTCCGGGTCCTCAGGGTCGATCCAGAAGGCGTGGTGATCGGGGTGAACGCTGTTGCCGTAGTCGGCAATCTCGCGGAAGGATTTGCCACCGTCTTCGGATTTAGCGACGTAGGTGTAGACGTTATAGATCCGGTTTTCATTCTTAGGGTCCACGTAAATTTCGGCGTAGTAGAACGGCCGATTACCGATATCTTTTTTCTGGACTAGCTTCCAACTCGCACCACCGTCGGTAGACTTGTATAGTCCGTTTTCCTTAGCTTCCACCAGGGCGTAGACAATGTTGGGTTTGCTGGCGGCAATGGCCAGTCCGATGCGGCCCAGGTCGCCCTTGGGCAGTCCGTCCTTCGCCGTGCGGCGTTCCCAGCCTTTACCGCCGTCGTGGGTAATCCAGATACCGGAGCCAGGGCCACCGGAGTTGAAGTAATCTGGGTCACGATCGAAGGTCCAGGTGGCAGCAATAAGCTTGTCCGGGTTGGTGGGGTCCATCACCATTTCGGCGATGCCGGTGCCGTCGTCGATGTAGAGAATCTTCTCCCAAGTTTCGCCACCGTCGGTTGTTTTGAATACACCACGTTCCTCGTTTGGGAACCACATATTACCCATGGCACCTACGTAGCAGACGTTTGGGTCGGTCGGGTGCGGCAGCACCCGGTGGATGTGGCGGGTGGCTTCCAGGCCCAGGTGTTGCCAGGTTTTACCGCCGTCGAGGCTCTTGTAAATACCGCCGCCGTAGTTGGCGGAGTTCCGGGGGTTGCCCTCACCGGTGCCCACCCAGATGATGTTGGGGTTCGCATCAGAGACCGCTACGGCTCCAATACCTAGGTACTGCTGGTCGTCGAAGATTGGCTCGAAGCTGATCCCCTGGTTCGTACTCTTCCAGACGCCGCCGGAGGCGGTGCCGACGTAAATCATGTCCTTATCCGTAGGGTTAACGTCGATGGCCGTCACCCGGCCACTCATACCGGCGGGGCCGATGTTGCGAGGAGCAATGGCATCCCAGTATTTTAGGTCGATTTGCCCTGCGGGCGATCGCTGCGCTCGGAGTTGGGCGCTGCCGCAGGTGCCAACTAAGGTAAAAAGCAAGGTAAGAAAGTAGAAGCCTGGTCTCATGAATGGTATGGTCTTTAGTCAAGGTGCGGAAAGATACGAATGACAGTTGTAGTTTTTGCTGGCTTTCCAAGTCTAGTGTTTGCACCCGCGCTCCGCCGCCCACTTTCCACGCCCCCATGACAAAGCGGAAGCGGCAGCAAGCTAGCTTTGCACCAAAGAACCAAAAGACCACAATACCATGCTCTCCCGCCCCCGCCGCAACCGCCAATCCGCCGCCATCCGTGCCCAGATTCGGGAGACGGAGCTGACCGCCGGCCACCTCGTTCAGCCCATTTTTTTATTACCTGATCCGGCAGCTCGATTGCCCGTCAGCAGCTTACCGGGTACTTTCCGCCTGGGCATCGAGGAAGTAGTGAAGGATGTGGCAGAGTGCATCGCCCTCGGCATCCGGAGCTTCATCATGTTTCCCGCCGTACCGGAGGAACATAAAGACAAGACGGGTACCTACGCCACCAGCGAGGACAATTTCTACCTCCACGCAGCCACCCGCCTCAAGACGGAGTTCCCCGAAATTTGCCTGATATCTGACGTTGCCCTGGACCCCTACAGCACCGACGGCCACGACGGCTTGGTCGTCAACGGTAAGATCGATAACGACCAAACCCTCCCTCTCATTGACGCAATGGCTGTGGCCCAAGCGCGTGCTGGTTTCGACGTCATTGGCCCCAGCGAAATGATGGATGGTCGCGTAGCCAGCATCCGCCGAGCGCTGGACACCGCCGGCTTTACGGACACCTCCATCATGAGCTACACGGCCAAGTACGCCAGTGCTTTCTACGGACCCTTCCGCGACGCGCTGGACTCTGCACCCCGCCAGCTCGAAAACGTCCCATCCGACAAAAAGACCTACCAAATGGACCCCGCCAACCGCCGCGAGGCCCTGCGCGAGGCCGCCCTCGACGCCGCCGAAGGCGCCGATTACCTCATGGTTAAACCCGCCATTAATTACCTCGACATCATCCGTGAACTGCACGACGCCCATACCCTGCCGATTGCCGCCTACCACGTTTCCGGAGAATGCGCCATGCTCCTGGCTGCCGCCGAGCGCGGTTGGCTCGATTACCAGCAAGCCGCCAGTGAAGCCCTCCTCAGCATCCGCCGGGCGGGGGCAAGCGTGATTATTACTTATTTTGCTAAGGATTTTGCGGGGTGGTTGCGAAGTTGATCTAGTGCAACTTACCTCCTAAATAAAACGTTTCTCTTGAAAGACCTTAATGCCATGTCCGCTTCAAATTTAGATCGCGATCAGTTAGTTGCTGTCATTCGGGAAATACTTGTTGAAGAGCCGAGTATTTTAATTGATGCAATTAAATCAGCAAAAAATCAGGTGGAAGCGCGTAGAAACCGGATCGATGCAATTATAGAAGAAGACTTTGCTGAATATGACGAAGTCTTTAAGGCTTTGGCATGATGGTCACTTATCTGACTAGAGAAGAACTCATCTACATTAATGAAAGAACTACTGCAGCTCACGGTGGCAACTTTGTGCCTCCAGATAATTTATTTAACGAGGATGCTCTTAATTCCTTAGTAGATTCCGTTGCAGCAGAGATGTTTGGAGAAGAGCTATATCCAACAATAGCGGATAAAGCAGCCCTTTACATGTTCAACATCATTAAGTACCACGCTTTTCAAGACGGTAATAAAAGAACCGGGCTACAAAGTGCTCGAACTTTTGTAAAACTGAACGATTGGAATTTTAGAGAACCATTGATTGCCGTTAATTCAGAAGACATGCGGGTACCATCTATCGGTACTGAATCTAAAAGTATTCTATTGAATCTAACTTTGGAACTGGCATCCAGCAGGTATTCTCTAGAACAAATGAAGGCTTGGTTCGTAGCCAATATCCAACCAGTCAGTAAGAAATAGTAGGTCCTTTTAATTTACGTACCGTACATCCTCGCTTAGAGGTCCGCACGTTTGCCAAACACACGCTAGCCATACCCCTCAACCTGCGCTCGCAGAGCGCAGTTATCATTTCACCACTTCACTTCCTCTAATACCTCCGCATCCGGTTCCCCGTCAAATACCACAACGCGGAAACGCGATAAATAGGTTTCCCCTGGTGCGATGACGAAACCTTCTTCCACCACCGGCGAAACCGAGAAATAGGGCAGGGTCGGATGCACCCGCACCGGCTGGGGCCACCGGAAGTTTTCGGGATGAGGAAGCACCGCGAAGCCCGCCTTACCAAGGAGCTGATCACCGTAGATCGCCGTCCACTCTGGCCGGGTATGATTGGCGCTGTCTACGCCGAAACCCTGGCTGGTCAAGAACTGAGCTGGCCCTTTGAAAACAAGGCTATCCGTAGGGTTCCATTGCTTGCTACCCCGGAAGCCAAAGCCACCATAGATGTGTTTATTCAGGAAGAGGGTGTCTTCGGAGACGTTGGTCTGCTCGCTCCGGAGGTCCCAAACGAAAACATCATTTCTTGCGTGGACGCGCACCGTCCATTCTTCGCTCAGCACTACGCCATGTGCCAAACTACGCTGCTCCAGGCGGGTTTTGAAGCCAACGAAGCCGTCTTGATCTTGTTTTTCCAGTAACTCTACGTGCTCCACCGTCCCGAGGCCTTTGTGCTGGTTCCAGAAATCGACGAAGCTATCGCGGAAGGTAGTGTTCGTCCAGGCGCTGAAGATACCGTGTTGGTGGGCGTAGCCCGCTGGGAATCCATCGGTCACTACCTGCCCGGCAGGACTGTGCACAGGGTGGATAAATCCGCTACGCGTATAGTGCTCGGGTAGGGTATCGGGCCGCTGCGGTCGCAGCCAGTAGGTCAGTACGGCCTGATCTCCGTTGTAGACCCGGAGGTAATCACTCACGTGGTCCAGCCTCAAGTCACCCACGGAACTATTTTCCGGGGCGCGGCCGCAGGATACAAGGAAAAGGATGAGGAAGCAAAGTGATAGATAGCGTAGCGTCATGCTCCCAAGATATGGCCTCTAGGGGGAAATGATTACCCCTTCCACCGCTCGTAGGCGTAGACGGCCGCGCCGATCGTTCCAGCCGTATTCCGCAGGGTGGCTGCCTCGACGTTGGCGTAAACGTCCAGGTATTCCTTATATTCATCAAAGTTTTTGCTAGCTCCGCCACCTAGGACGATCAGGTCCGGATTCAAAATACGGTCGGCGTGCTGCAAAAATTTATTGAAGCGCTTACCGAAGGTCTTCCAGTCCATCCCTTCGTCTTTACGCACTTTATTGCTGATGAAGCGCTCGACGATTTCCTTGTCATTTTTAAGGTAGATGGAACCAATCTCGAGGTTACTCATCAAACGGCCGTCCACAAAGAGGGCCCCGCCCAGTCCGGTGCCAATGGTTACCATGAGTACCGTTCCGTCTTTAGCGTGTTTCTTACCCGCGCCAAATTTCATGGTAGCTACGCCGGCGGCATCGGCATCATTGAGGGCGAAGAACTTTAAGCCCGTTTTATCGCCAAACGTTTTTGTGATTGAGGTACCAATCCAGCTTTTATCAATATTGGAGGCCGAACTTGCTACCCCGCGCCGTACGATGGCTGGGAAACCTACACCCACCACGCCTTTATATTTAAAATGATCAACCAGTTGTTGTACCGTCTTGGCCATTGCCTTCGGGGTAGCCGGGTGAGGGGTATCAAAGCGGTGCCGTTCGGTGAGCATTTTTCCCGACTTTACGTCCACTAATCCTCCCTTGATACCGGTAGCCCCAACGTCGATGCCTAAGATTACATGATCTTTCATATAGCGTAGTGTGTGTAGCTCAATAATATGCTGCTCCTAAAATGGGCAAGAATAAACGTTAGCGAATAAGGCTGATCTTCATCCAGGCCGGCTCCTCCGGACGGTCACCAGGGCCTGTCTTTACCCCGGCAATTTTATCGATTACTTCCAGACCTTCGATGACCTGGCCAAAGACGGTGTATCCCTGGTCCAGGAAAGGGGTACCGCCGTTTTCTAGGTATTCTTCTCTGATATTGCTAGGATAGCGTACACCGGTGCTTGCTTCCTGCTTATTCAGCTCCGCCTCCGACACCTTGCGGCCGTGGACGATGTAGAACTGAGAACCACTGCTTTTTTT
>JBCDGT010000024.1:0-11303 GCA_038750915.1 Bacteroidota bacterium | reverse complement strand
ATTTGTCCACTATGAAATAATCAAAAGTCTATACGCCTTTATTAAAATAGTTTCGGCGAGAATCACCAAACACCGTATAAAACCATCTACTGCTTATGCGAATCCTTTGTTTTCTAACCTTATTGACACTGTGTATCTCTTGCGATACTTCGGCACCTGCGAAAGAACTAATGTCAGCTGTAGAAGCTCCGCAGGCAGCCCCTGCGACTTTACTATTAGCTGCTGATATCGAATGGAGTGCCCTAAACCCCGCTCGGGGTGCCAACAGTCCCCGCGCCGCCAACCTATGGGGCGACCGGACCACCAATGGGGCGACTGGATTCCTGGTGCGATTCAAAGAGGGCTTTTCTTCACCGCCACACATCCATAATGTGAGTTATCGTGCCATTGTTATGGAGGGCGAGGTACACAACGACGACCCGGAGGCGGCTAATCTCTGGATGCCCCCGGGCTCTTACTGGACCCAGCCCTCGGGGGAAGTCCACATCACCTCCGCCCGGGCAACCGAGAATATGGCTTACGTTGAGATTGATAGTGGCCCTTACCTCGTGCAACCTACCGAAGAGGCCTTTGATAATGGGGAACGGCCGATCAATATTCATGCTGATAACCTGGTCTGGTTAAAATCCCTGCCCGCTGACATTTCGGTAAATTCCACTTCGGCTATCCCGACCGTTGAAATAGCCCATTTATATCAGGGTAAGGGAATTGGGGATGTTCAGGGTGCATTTCTAAAACTACCCGCTGGCTTTTCCGGGACCATTTCAGCAAAAGCAGCGGAGTTCACGGCCGTGCTCATTCTAGGGGCAGCGGAGTATCGCGCTGAAGCAGAAGCGGAGAAGGTGGTATTAGACCCTGGCGCTACGTTGACGGCTACGGAGCGGGTTGAACTGAATCTGTCTGCAGATGAAGCGGCTACTTTCTACCTGCGGTGGCGGTAGAGAGAAGATTAAATAGAGTTTAGGCGCGGCCGCAGGTGCCAAAGGAGGTGAAAGCAAGGAAAGTGATGGCACTTTTGGCTGGTTTATCCGTTAGGCCGTTTTTATGGCCATTTTCCTGGTGCATACAACTGATGGCGATTTGTCGCCTGTAGCTCGAAATATAGGGTAAAGGTGAACACACATTTACCATTTTAAACATCACTTTGATTGCGACCTTACTAGAAGGTTGCTGCACCTTTGTCTATATTTTAATTTGGGATCGCCCCTTCGAGGGTAAATACCCCAACCAATAAATCTAAGCAAAGAAGATGAAAATCGCAGTAACCTCCGCCAGTGGCCAGTTAGGGGCAGCCATCGTCAAACAATTAATCGAGGAGATTGGGGCAAACAACGTTGTCGGCATTGCGCGGACGCCAACAAACGCTGCTGGACTAGGCGTAGAGATTCGTAAAGGAGACTATAACAGCCGCGAAGAATTCAATGCGGCACTCATGGGGGTCGATGCCGTACTATTGGTGTCCGGTATGGCTGATCCGCGGGATCGAATTCAGCAGCACCGCAACGTTATTGAGGCCGCTAAAGCGAACGGGGTACAAAAAATCGTTTATACCAGCATTGTCGGTGAAGAGCAAGCGACTGCTTTCAGTCCGGTGGTTCAGAGTAACCGACAGACGGAAAAAGACATTCAAGCTTCCGGGCTGGAGTGGGTTATTGGCCGCAACGGCATCTACCTGGAGCCTGATTTAGCGTATATCGATACCTACCTAGCGGAAGGGGGTATTCGTAATTGTGCCGGAGACGGTAAGTGTACCTACACCAGCCGTCCGGAACTGGCCTACGCCTACGTGAAAATGCTGACGGAAGAAAAGCACAACGGGCAAGTCTACAACCTGGTTGGCCAGGGTATTACGCAGGCGGAACTAGCACAAGGTATAAATGAGGTGTACGGTACCGAACTTAGCTATACACCAGTAACGGTGGAAGCTTACGCCGCGGAGAGAAAAGCAGCGCTGGGAGAATTTATGGGCACTATTATCGCGGGTATCTACGAGGGGATCCAACGCGGAGCGAACGATCTAAGGTCTGACTTTGCGGCGGCCGCCGGTCGTCCGCATAAATTGCCAATAGAAATGATGGCCGCGTTTAAGGAAAATACTAAGGCCCCCTTGAAGTAACCAAGATGGTGTTTTTAAAAAGAAACTATGGCTGGATGATCAGTAGGCGAGCCACTAGTAAAGCCACGTAGTGAAGCAGTTTACTAAGTGATTTTAGTGGCTATCTTTCTTTTTAATTTTTCCCGCCCTTCGCTTTCCCACTCACTTTTCAGTACGCTGAGCAGTGCAATGTCAATCCTGTCTATGGTAGAAGTACCGGGAAGAAATCCCCTCAGCCTTCCCTCACGGACACAACCAACACTTTCCATCGCCCTGATGCTTCGGGTATTTTGTGAACTTGCTCCGAAGCCAATTCTTTCCATTTTGATCTGGTCAAATAGAAAATCGAAGAGCAGGTATTTACAGTTTTTGTTGAGTCCGGTCCCTTGAAATTGCTTGCCGATCCAGGTATGACCAATCTTGACATTCCTTAGGGTATTATCCACCGCGTAAATGCGGGTCATGCCCGCAAATTCATCCAATCTCAGGTCTTTGATGGCGAAAGTATATTCTTCTCCGTCAATCCGTTTCTGCAAGGCGCGCTTAAAGTATTGTTGAAAAGCTTTTCGGCCACGGCCTTGTTCCTCGAAGTATTTCCAGATCTCGTCATCGTTAGACGGTGGATACAGGAATTCCTCCTGATCAAGCTGTAGCGGGATTAGTTCAGCGACCTCGTTTTTAAGGTAGTAGTTAGCGTCAAAGTGGAACATACTAGCTTATGGTTAAGAGGTGCTAGCCAGCTCCGTTAAGAATGCTCTTGCGTCCCGCATCGCTGCTTCCACGTCCGGTGCAAGCTCCATGATTTCGTGCACCGGCACCGGTTTTGTACCGACCAGAAGGTCTTTTTCCAGTGTTGATCGCCCGGTAAAAAGCCGGCATTCTTTTTTGTGTTGGCGACATAGTTCCAGTACGCCACCGACTACCTTTCCCTGTAGAGACTGTTCGTCGATTTGACCTTCTCCACTGATCACTACATCGGCCCACTTGATTTTTTCTTCTAGCCCGGATAGGTGGCTGATGGTCGTGAAACCTCCAGTGAGTTTAGCGCCGATTAAAGCCGAAAGCCCCGCGCCGATACCACCAGCGGCTCCTCCGCCGGGAAGCTTGTCTACGGCTACACCGGTGAATTCACCGATAAGGCTGGCCATATGTTTGGCCCCTCTCTCGAGCTCCCCGATAACGATGGGCGTAGCCCCCTTCTGGGCTGCGTAAACTTGTGCAGCCCCCTCGGGGCCGTAGAGAGGGTTGTCAACGTCGCAAAGCAAGGTAATTTGCGCTTCCTCCCATGGCCGATGGGTGGGATACCTGATTTGCTTAATTGAGCTAAGCTGTGCACCGTTGGGCCTGATCTGTTTGCCCTTAGCGTCGTAGAAGGTAAAGTCGAGGGCTTCGGTGATCCCCAGCCCTAAGTCGTTGGTAGCACTGCCACCGAGCAACAAGAATATCTTGCGCTTGCCCCGGTCTAGGGCATCGCGTAGCTGCCGGCCCGTGCCGTAGGTACTGGTCTTACGCGGGTCTCGTTCGTCGGGTTGTAACAACACGAGGCCACTGGCGGTGGCAACTTCGATGAAGGCCGAATCGTCGTTCTCCAGGTAGGTGACGGTAAGTGCACGGCCCAAAGGGTCACAAGTGTTTATTTGGCGCGGCCGCAGGTGCAGGCATTGTTCGATAATAGCAAGGGTGCCATCACCACCGTCGGCCAATGGTGCGAAGCGGATGTCGGCATCTGGGTGGAGGGTGCGAAGGCCAGTGGCAATGGCGCTACAAACCTCCTCTGCCGTCAGGGATCCCTTAAATTTATCGGGGGCTATTAGAATGTTCATCACATCAGGGTTTTCTTGTTGATGAGGTGTACACAGGCTACATTATTGCCTTTATCCATTTTACACTGCACACGTTCGACGAGCTCAGTGAGCACCTGCGGCCGCGCCCAAAAATTATTAGTAGTGTACCAAATGCAAGCTTGGCTGCTAGTTATCTGGCTGAGGACGTCCCCGTCCGAATACATCACTGGGCAACAACTTCGGACGGGGACGCCCTCAACCACTCATTTTCTTGTTACCCTTACAATTGACACACGGTCTAAATATTGCCGCAATGCAAAGTTTGCTCGGATGGCCAGCTTTTATCTGGCGCCTATCACCATCACTTTTCCGTTCACGCAAAGAAATTGGGGAAATAGACGCTGAAGAGGACAATGAGCACAAAGAAAACGACCAGGATCATTACTAACCTCCAGTCTTCCCTAGAGATGCTTTCACCGATATCGTCGGCTGTTGCGCTTGTTGCGGTAGCGATATTTGCGTCGAACAACGACCAGGTCAGTCCTACCGCCAAAGTTACTACGGCACCGATGGCGTTCCACCAAAACCAGAAGAGCTCCGGTACGCCCAGCCACAGGATCACGTTAACGGCAACCCCGGCCAGCAGGCCGACGCTTGCTGCCCTGCCGTTGATGCGCTGCAACCCGATGGCGGCAATAAAGGTAGCCAGGATGGGGCCGAAAAACACGGAGGTAATCTTGTTAATGGCCTCAATGACCGTGTCGGCAATGCCCCCGGTAAAGAAGGCAAGACCGACGCAAATCACGCCCCAAAAGCCAACGGCATATTTAGAATACCGAAGATAGACTTCCGTTGATAGCTTGCGACGGGAGGCAAAAAAGTCCTCTACCGTAGCCGCACTCAGGCTGTTGATGCCCGAACTCAGGCTGGACATGGCCGCGGAGAAAATAGCGACTACCAGTAGCCCAACTACTCCGTGGGGTAGGTAGTCACGGATGAAGATGGGAACGAGATAATCCGGCCGCGCCGCGGGAATGGCCTCCGCAAAGGCGGGCGTAGATAACGCAAAGGTGCCCAAAACCAGGCCCATGATGCAGTAGATCAAGGTAACCGGGAAGCGGAAAAGCCCGTTGAAAAGCAGGGTCTTACCCAAGGTTTTTCGGTCGGGGGCGGAAAACAGTCGCTGTACCTGGCTTTGGTCCGTTCCGTAGTAGGAAGCATACAGAAAAAAGCCACCAATGAGCATGGGGAAGAAGCCGAAATCATCTTGTGCTCCGTAGCCCATTTTTCCCCAATCGACCACGGATAGCCGATCGGTATCGACCTGTTCTAGGAAGCTGCCCCAGCCCCCCAGCAAGTGTAAACCGAAACCCAACATGATTAAGATGCCCAGGAAGAGTACGCCCATTTGGATTACGTCGCCGTACACAACGGCTTTCATGCCACCCTGTAGGGAATAAATCAAAGTAACTACGCCCATCACAAGAATGGAGGCCGTCATAGGAATACCCATAACACCGCTGAGGATTAAAGCAACCGTGTACAACATGACGCTCGTCGCAAAGCCTCTACTCAGTAAGAAAAACCCACTCAATAAGCGCCGGGTGCTGCCACCGAATCGCTTCTCGAGGTAACCATAGACGCTGATCTGCCCGGAAGCGAAAAGTGGTGGAATAAGATACACCAGTAGGAAAGCCATGGCCAGTGGTACGGCGAATTCATAAGTAAGCCATTTCATCCCGCCACCCTCACGCCATCCCACGAATGCGGGAGCGGAGACAAAGCTGATGGCGGAAAGTTGGGTGGCCGCTGTACTGACCGTCAGCGGAAACCAGCCAAACTGCTTATTGCCCAGGAAATAGTCTTCGCCCGAGCTGTTGTTCTTGAATAACCGCCCGAGGTAGAGAAAGCCGAGGATGTAGATAAGTACGACCGCGTAGTCCAGGAAATTCATGATTGCTTGGGTTTAGTTTCGGCTAATAGGTCGAGCCAGGAAGCCGCCGTCCAGGAAAAGTTATTGCCGCCGTAGCCGTGGTCGAGGCGGCCGGCCAGGTCTTTGTCTGCCTCAAAATATTCCCAAAACCCGTGGCGACCGACCAGGGTTAGTAAATCTTCACGGACCAACTCGGCGGTTTCCGGAAAGCCATACCGTTTCAGTCCTTGGTAGATGAGCCAATTCATCTGTGGCCAAACCGGCCCCCGCCAGTACCGGCAGCTGTCGAACAAGGGGCTGTCTACGTCAAAACTTGGGCAGAGGTAGTAGCCACGGGCGTGTAAATCTTGTAGGTACTCATTCAGCTGTGCTGCTTGTTCGGGGGTAGCGGCTTGTGCTGATAAAGCGGTGAACGCTCCGATCTCGCGGCTGGCAATCGGTCGTTGGTTGCGTAGGTCGAAAGCCGTAAAGGTGCCTAACTCAGCATTCCATAGCTTAGTCCGGTAACTGGCAATGGCTTTTTCTTGCCAGGCCTCCAGTTCACGGGTATCCTCTCCCCAGGCCTGGCCCATCCGGATGAGACTGGCGTTGGACTGGATCAGAATGCCATTGATTAAGGTGTCTTGAACCAGGAAGGGGCTCTCGGCAAAGATGCCCGGGCCGTCGTAGCCATGCCGCTTACCTAGTTCCAGTAGGTAGACGTAACCGTCATACTGTGCCTGGGTTGGGCGGTGGCTGGCGTCGGCGTGGTCCAGGTCCCGGCGTTGATATTTTGGTAAGTTGCCGGGGGCAATCTCGATGCTGTTCAGGGCGTCATCCCACAAGGGGCTGTTATCGCGCCCGCTTTCCCAAGGGTGAAAAATAAAGGCTAAGCCTTCTCCTTCCGGATCACGATAGGTGTAAAAAAAGCGGTGGCTAGCGACCATTTGTGGCCAGAGGGCGCGCACGCGGGATGCCAAGTCTGGTGACAAGGAGCCATGCGTCAACAAACGCTCGGCCACAAAGCCGTGGACGGGCGGCTGTGTAATGCCGGACGACCTCGGTGTAGCCGGGGCCCCGGCGTTGACCTCTGGACGCCAAAAGTCGTGGTTGGGGAAGTAGGTCGTCTCGTTTTCGCTGTGGAAAAGGATGTGCGGGACCATCCCGTTTCCCCACTGCCCGCTAAAGAGCGTTTCCAGTTCCGTGATGGCCCGCTCCAGGTCGAAATGGGCCCAGCCAAGGGCCGTAAAGCCGGCGTCCCAATTCCACTGGAAGGGGTAGAGTCGGTCGGTCGGTACCGTAAAGCCATTCCGCCAGTTGGCGTTTAGTACCGCTTCGGCCTCGATGATGCGTGGTTCGGTAGGCATATTGTGGTAGGTAAAAGTAGAGGAGGGCTCCAGGAAGCCACTCCTCCAAAATACTGTAGTAAAAAGATGTAGACGTAGACTTGCTTTGCGCTAGCGCGAGATAAGTCCGCAGACCAGGCAAAGATTAGAAGTTAAACGAGGCGCGTAGGAAAAGTCGACGGGGTAGGATCGGGCGACCCACGAAGAAATCGCTTACGCCACCGGACTGGGCGTCCGCCTGGCGGGGGGAACCTTCCGTGACCCCGTCGGAGTCGAGTAGGTTAAAAATGGAGACGCCGAGGCGCAGCGATTGTTTTTTGCCCAGATCGAAGGTGTAGCCACCATCAAGACGTACAATATTGTAGCCGTCTAGCTCCACGGTATTGGCGTCATTGGCAAACTTGCTGCCAAGGAAGTTGGCCGAGGCATTAGCGTCGAAGGTACCATTGTCGTAAGTAGCACCGATGAGGCCCATGAAGTTTGGTTGGCGACGGAGTTCATTGCCCACTTGCTCCTCGTTGCCTTCCACCTTGGTAAATTCATGGTCTTGGAGGGTAACATTGGCGTAGAGGTTGAAGTCTTCGCTAGCGGCGTAATTGAGACTGGCTTCCAGACCAAAGGTGCGCGTACTTTGGATGCGGACCTGTTCAATGACACTCCCTGGATTATTGGGGTCATTGACGAAGTCGATGTTCCGCCGATCGTCGAGGTTGACCAGGAAGAGGGCGGCGGTAGCGGCTAGTTTGTCCTTTCCGTACTTCAGCCCTAGTTCTCCCTGGATGATGGATTCGGTCTCGTAGGAAAGCGTTTGTCCGGGAGAAGAGAAACCAACACCGCGTAGCTCGGGGAAGAAGTATCCGCGGGAAGCATTGGCGTAGATGTTCAGGGCGGAGTTGACTTTATACAGTCCAGCTACGGCCACCGCTACGTCGCTAGCACTGACCTGGCCTTTATTGAAGGTGTTACTGCCGATGCCGGTCTCCTTGGAGATATCGCCAAAGGCTTTTTCCCAGCGGAGGCCAATATCGAAATTGAAACGCTCGCCCTGGTACTGATCACCGGCAAAGAAGGCCACCTTAGTACTGCGCAGCACGTTGTTGGAGGTCTGGCGACCGGCGATGAAACCACCCGTACTGTAGTTGACCGTTTCACCATCTTCATTGACGTAACTAAGGTTCACTACCCGGGGAGAGTTGCTGAAGTCCCCTAAGTAGTTCAAGATCCAGTTGTTGTCTTCGGCGCGGGTGTCAGAAAGAAAGGTACCGATACTAAGGGTATGGTTACCAAAGATCTTGCTTACTTGGGCTTCACCGACCATTTCTTCCATTGGACGGGCTCGATCAAGGATTCGGTTTTCGAACAGGAGATCGCCAGCCGCCAGTTGGGTGCCGTCGTCGACGTAAGTAAACATACAATTGCTCGGTAACTCACGGTTATTGAGGTAGACGGAGGCAGATTCAGGAACGTTACGTACCCCGTCTCCGTCGAGGAAAAGGTTGAAGTTATGGTAGTAGTTGGCCGCTTTGGCTTTAATGGTCAGTTTCACGTCGTTATCAAAGCTGTGCTTGAGGTCGGCCATAACGTAGCCGCCTTTGGTGGAGACACCGTCCTCAATGGGTGATGAGAAGCGTCCGTTAGGCGTGTCGAAGGAAAAGTCAGTGGCCTGACCGGTGAGGGTGGTAAAAACCGTTTCTCCATCGTTTCCTACGGGGCGCTCGCGCTGGCCGGAGTCATTCGCTAAGGGGTAGGGTAGGTAGAACTGGACATTATCGTCGATGGACTGGGCGTACACCGTAAAGGAGCTTTTGCCATCATTGAATAACTTTTTGATGTTGGCCCTAATTTGATGTCCACGTGTGGCTAGGCCAGTTTCCAGTGGCCCAGCATCATAGCGGTAGAAGCCCGAAACGGCGTAAAATAGGTCGTCGGACAAAGGCCCAGAAGTAAGAAAATCCACTTTAGCCCGACCGCCCTGGGCCCATTCTAATTGGACCTGGTTTTTAGGGGTACTTGTTCCAGTAATGCTGCTGTAATTGATAATTCCAGCGACGCTACCTGCACCAAATAAGGTAGAAGAACCGCCGCGCGTAAACTCAAGGTTGCGAATCCCGATATCGTTCCGGAAATATACATCGTGGGCGGAGGAGTTAAGCCCGAAAGTACTGAGTACGGGCAGCCCGTCTACTTGTAAAGGGGTGAATTGGTACTGGCCGCCAGAAGGAAGGCCACGGACGAAGACGTTCGAGGCAACTTCCCCTCCACCACCCTCAGCGGTGATGCCAGGAACGGTGCGCAGTATATCTGCCTGGGAATTACTACTCAGCCGCTGGAGCTGTTCCGTACCAATAAGGGTAATGGACATTGGAGAGGTCTTCTGCGTACGCCCCGTGAAAGAACCGGTGACGACAATTTCGTCTAGCTGAAGGTTGTCGGCTAGCAGCACCAAATCTCGGCTGTAAGTCTGCCCGTTTTCCACGGATAGCTGGATTTCCTGGCTGGCGTACCCCGTGTAAGAAATGACGATGGTTTGCTCTCCAGTGGGGACGGCAACGGTATAATTACCATCGAAGTCCGTTACGGTACCGCTAGAAGTACTTCTTATGAGGATACTGGCACCAATGAGGCCTTCACCCTGGCTGTCCGTCACGGTTCCAGTGAGGGTGCCCTGGCCAAAAAGCAGGCCACCGGAGATGACGAGAATCAGTGCTGTAATAGTTACCTGCACTAAGGTTTGGTAGTAGTTTTTCACAATGTAAATGTTGCGATGATCGAATTGCCAAATTAATAGTTCGACATTTATACAGAGGCAAAATTATATTGGGAAATAAGCTGAAGGTGACAGCATACTAACCGATAATGACACTATTCTATACTATTTTCTACATTTTGATTGCTAATTGGCTATTATTGTATTCATGAAGCCTGAGTACGAGAAGATCATTGAGCCGGCGGAGCATTCCTTCACGGCGAAGATTGTCACCCGTCAAAGTCGGCCCCTACTGAGCCAGGCTTGGCACTACCACCCGGAATTGGAAATCTGTTTTACGGTGAAATCGGCGGGTCGTCGCTTCGTTGGTAATCAAATTGCCGATTACGAAGAAGGTGATTTAGTCATGTTTGGTCCCAATCTTCCTCATGGCTTTACTACGGAAACTTATTGCAGTCAATACGTAATACAGATGACGGAGGATTTTCTGGGAGGGCCGTTTCTTACTGCTCCCGAAACCCGACACTTACGCACCCTCTTCAACCGATCGGGGCGAGGCCTAGAATTCCTTGGTTCCGTGCGGAACCGCGCCCGGAAATTAATTAAGAAAATCCTCAAAGCTGAGCAATTGACCAAGTTGCTGCTCTTGCTCGAACTTCTCCAGTTGTTGGCCGAGACGGAAGATGTACGCCCAATCTGCTCGCGCGAGTACGCCATGGACTTCGACGTAGAGGACCTTGGCCGCATCAAGGTGGTGTACGACCACGTAATGGAAAACTTCCGAGAAGAGGTAAATATTCCTGAGCTTGCCGCAATGCTTAACATCAGTGAGCCAGCATTCTATAAATTCATCAAGAAGCACACTAAGAAGACTTACACCCAAATCATTAATGAGTTTCGAATTAACTACGCTGGTAAATTACTAATGTCGACTGAGATGTCAGTTGCTGAAGTGGGTTACGCGAGCGGTTACAATAATATTTCTTACTTCAACCGCAAGTTTAAACAACTGATGACCCTCACTCCGAATGGATTTCGGAAAAGATATCGCTAAATACCGGCACGTTGTAGGCAACCCTCATTAAAACCGCATCCTATACCCAACCCGCAGCGAAATCATACCGTAGCCACTGCCACGACCAGCTTCAGGATTCACGAAGCTGCCCCCGAAGCTTTGGAACCGTAGGCCGGCGGTGAGCGATTGGGTATCTGCAATACTGTATTCACCCGTCACTTGTCCTAGGAAACCAAGGCCCGTTCGGCGTGGGAGGAAGTGGTTGCCCGCCACGGGAACGGCGCCACCGTCAGCGAGTCGGTAAGCGGCGCCACCGCTGCTGAGGTTGATGGTCGGCCCCGCTTCTAGGAGTACGTTCCAGCGGTTGTCTTTTAGGCGATACCCTAAGAGTAGCGGCACATCTAGGCTACTAACGAAGTTATAGTACCGCTTCACCGTGGTGGT
>JBCDGT010000023.1:0-11307 GCA_038750915.1 Bacteroidota bacterium | reverse complement strand
GGTTTCCATAAGTAGATAGCTCGGACGACTAGTCACCGAACGGTATTTGCTGATGCCATTGTTTTTATCAATCCACAGTTGTTTGTAGAGGCTATCCGTAGGGTCGTAGTAGTTCATACTCCGCCCCGTGTATCCCCCTAGCGTAAGGTAGTTTTCGTGAAGGGTGCAGTCGCCTTCGCCCTTAGTGATGCTACTGGTGGCAATTTTTTGGTCGTTGACGTAGACGTCCCACTCCCCCAGCCAGAAGTCGAGGGGGTGGTACTTTTCGTCGGCGGAACAGGGCAGGGCATTATGCCGGACTCGCGTCAGAATAGCGATAAATTTTTCCTTGCCAAGCAGTGGAGCAAAATCAGCATCCGTTGCTAGCTGTTGGAAGGCGGGAAAGCCATTATTAGCCGTTTCAGCCAATAGTTCCAGTGCGGCGGCATTGTCCTGCTGTAAAACTTTCACCTTAGCCTGGTGGTAAGCCACCCGAAAAGGGGAATACCGAAGCGACTCAGCGCGCTCCAAGGAGGCCCAGCCTTCGTCGAGCTGATCGCTTTTGTAGAGGGCTAGTCCTAAATTGAAGTGAGCCGAGGAGTCTTTTGGATTAGCCGCAAGGTAGGTACGGTAACTAGGGATGGCCTCCGCCCATCGCTGTGCGGCTAAGTGCTCATTGGCGATTTCCAGCGGGTTATCCTGGCCGATTATTACAGTCGACCACAACCACATCCCAAGCCCAATAAATAGTTTCCATTTCATAGTAATGAGGGGTAAGCTGCGGCAAAATTAGGCGGAGCGGGTGAGGGTAAATTGTAAAAATCGCTTCCCTAGAAAAAGTTCTTGCGAAGAAGGGTTTGGTAGCGCTCTGCGTTTCTCTGCGGGCTTCGCGTCTTCGCGTGAGACATTTTCACAAAGAGACCGAGAGCCTGCTAAGTAGCGCGGAGTTATTAAGACCCGGTCAGTAACCGATACTTACCAGGCGTAAAACCAGTTACCTTTTGAAAGTCGCGGATGAAATGGGCTTGGTCAAAGTAACCATAATGGTAGCCAAGCTCCGTTAGTGGTTCACAAGGGCTGGTCCTCAGCTTCGCCGTAATGGCATTAATCCGGACGATGCGTGCAAAATATTTAGGGCTCAGGCCCACCTCTTCACAAAATCGCTTGCGAAACTGAGCCGCGCTCAGGCTGGCGTTTTGGGCAAGTGTTGGTAAATCCGTAGTACCGTTCTGCTGAAGAAGGTGCTGAACGCTGGCATCGATAACGGTATGGCGCTGTGGACGTAGCCACCTTCGCAACGAAGCGGCGATGAGTTGGAGTTGTTGCTGATGGTCATTGGTAGCGGAGAGCTGTTCCGCCAGTTGGTTCTTCCATAAATTCTGGTAAGGAACCAACTGATTCGAGAATTGGTCAAGCTTTACTGGGATCAGGTACTTGGCCATTCCAGCTTTACAGCGAATGGAAATCAGACGAGTACTGGGTAGGATTTTGAGCTCATAGTGCCCCGTAAATAGGCCTCCGATAAAAGCATCTTCCCGGATTTGCCAATCCGCTCCCGGAGCGCGCTGCCAGACGGGGGTGCCTAGCTGAAAAATGATTTCGAATACGCCTTCAGGGTGCAAATGAAATACGCCTTCTTTACCTAATGCTGGATACAAGCTCCCGTCGTAGAAATTGACTCGCTCCACGCAGTGGGTGAAGTTAGGGAGGTGATAGCTTGCGGTCGGCAGAAGGCCAATCATTGGTTAGTTGTCTTGGTTAACCCGCTGCGAGCGTTGAGACTAAACATTTGTATTGCGTTGCCACGCAACAAATGATTATTCCAACCGCCTACGCTAACTGATCAAGGATCGAAAACGAAATTAATTCTAAATTTAGGACAAAGTAAATCGACTATGGGAGGCGACCAAAAAGCTTTATTGACTGCTGCTGAAACAGGCGATCTAGCCACGGTAAAATATTACCTTCATCAAGGTATCGACCCCAACCAGGAACATCCGGAAGCCATGACTACGCCCCTCCTGGAAAGCGTCCGCAATGGGCAGCTTGCCGTAGCCACCTATTTATTGAAAAATGGGGCCGATCCGAGCATCCCTTCCGGATTCGAAATGGTGACACCATTAAAATTAGCGCGCTTAACACAACAACCCGCCATGATCGAGCTGCTACGGGAGTACGACGAACGGCCTTGGTGGCTCCGGGTGTTCGCTCGCATCGGGTAGGGCTTATTGACACTATAACTTCTGGTTAGGGTACTTTGCTCCTTTATCCTATTGCCTGCACCTGCGTGCGCGCCAAATGCTCCTTTGGTGCAGCTGGGCGCGGCCGCGGGTGCACACTAAGTTGGTCAAGCCGACATAAGTAACAATAGAAAAGTACTCAGCTTGCTGTAGGAGAATTCCCCACGAAAAGCCATCAACTGAGCCAGCGGCAAGAAGATTTTGTCTACCGACGGACAGTACCATTATTCCACTTTTCGTACCGCAACAATTTTTAACCGCTGCGATTGAAAAGGAAATTGGCGAATGAGCACAAAAGGTTGTGACACGCTATGCCGGCTAAAATCTCCCCCCATGCAAAAATTCTTTACCCTATTATTCTTTGGGCTGTTAACGCTTACCCCGCTATCCGGCCAGTGCGAACTGACGGTAGAAACAACTGAAGTTACCTGCGATTCGCTTTTTGGCGATTTTACTTTCCGCCTCGTAATCACCGGTACTGATTCTACGGTACGTTTACCGGAGTTTGGCCTGGAGTTCCCTTTGCCCCTAGAGGAAGATTTTCGTCTCCCCTTTCCCTTTTTCGACACCGTCGCCTTGTACTTTGAAAGCGGTACTGCGCCAGATTTTTGCCGGGATACCGTTCTCCTCTTCCCACCAGAAGACTGCACTTACTACACTGGAAGCTGCTCGGTACAGATTATTCCCGAAGGGCTTAACTGTGGCAGCCCTACTACTCTCACGGCTGCCCCTACGGGCACCCCGCCCTTTACTTATCGGTGGAATACCCGAGACACCACGGCGACCATTAATTATACCAACCTTCCCCACTTTGACTACGCCGTTACGGTCACTGACGCCGATGGTTGTGTTAGTCAGACCAGTCGCTTTTTCGGAGAAGCGGCCCCCTTCGGTATCCACATCGAATCGTCCGGAGCCCCCTGTGCCGGAGATCCTCCCGCACTGACCGCGCTGGTCACCCACGGCCAGTCTCCTTTTACCTACGCTTGGAGTACGGGAGATACTACCCCCACCATTACTGGCGTAGTACAAGAACAATTTTATCAAGTAACCGTGACGGATGGTGCGGGCTGTAGCAGCAGCGCCGTCGGTTTATACCACCCGGGAGCATTCGGACAGCGGCTACAGATCACTGGTCCCACGTCTACCAACTGCGATGGCACCCCCATTACCCTGAGCATTCAGGATCCCGATCCAGGTTTCGACTACACTTGGATACAAGGAACCGACACCTTGTTTGGCGCGCAGATTACTACCAGTACTGGCGGCCATTTCACCGTTGTAGGTACTCAGCGGGATAACCCCTCTTGCCAAGCTTTCGGAAATTACTTCGTAGCAGAAGTCAACTATGATGTAGCGCAACTGGCCATCGCTAACGTAAGCGATCCGTGTGATAGTACGGTATGCTTAGCCATTCTTAATCGGGAGGATGGGAGCTTCTTACTTGGGGACTTTTCGGTAGAATGGTCATCCCCCAACGTAGATATTTTTGGGTTTAACGACTTTGGCCTTCTTTGTGTTAATGAACCCGGCGCTTACTTCGCCACCGTCACGACGCCTTGTGATACCATTGAACTAGTTACGCAAATTAAATCCATCGAAAGCTGCACTGACCTTTGCGGAACGGTAATCATGGACGTAGACGAAGACTGTATCCCAGATTCCCAGGAAGCGAATTGGCAACAACTCGGCTTGATCATTACTAATGATAGCACCAATATCTCCTACCTCATTTGGCCCAACGCTGACGGAAGCTTCTGTGGAGTTGTCCCGGAGGGAAGCTACAACCTACAAACTACGGGGGACGATATGATGATTTCCACCGATTGTGCCGAACAAAGGACTACGATGGAGGTAAGACAAAACACCCTCCCGGACATGCAACTTTTTGCCCGCATCCCGAGTGCAGGAAACGATGAAGTGACCACTAGCATCGGTGCATTGGAAGCCGCTACTGAAATTAGCCTGAAGGCTTTCCCAAATCCTACCTACGGGAGTATTCAAATCGACCCTGGTACTGGAGTACTTGCTCCAACCGATGTAGTATCGCTTTACGATGGACTAGGCCGCCTCATAGAGCAGACGACCGTAGCCGCACTACCCATTCCTTGGCGTCCTCGGAGTAGCAAAAGTGGTATCCATCACCTCGTACTTACGGACCGCAACGGTGGGCTAAAAGCCCGTTCGAGTGTGGTGTTTCGGTAGCTAAAGTTTATATCCGCCCCGCCTCCATCTTACCCGTCGCCCTATTCCGGTACCGGCCTTGCTGTAACCGCCCCAAATCAACGGTCACCAGTAGCCGCACGAAGCTACTTCGCCATTTATTATCGAAGTAGATATCGGTTTCGCCGAGGCGGTAGTCGCCGGAAGCGCGGACGGTATTGAAGAGGTCGTTGGCCATCAGACGAACCTGGAGGACTTTAGCAAAGAATGTTTTCTCTACCGTCAGGGTCAGGTTGGCGTTATCGTAGCGGGTGAAGATGCCTTCGCGTAGTTGACCATTGTACCAAAACAGCAGCTCGGCGTGAAAGAGTTGGCCGACGCGAAAACGGTTATCCGTAAAGAAGTAGGGTTGCGGACGGGGCGTAATGGGCGCAAATTCCAACTCAAAAGCTTTGATGCTGGTGTAGGAAAGACTGAGGGTATTGTTGGAGGTCCACCAATCAGTGGTGATGCTTCGAGACACGGCGGCGTACCAGCTGTTCTTTTGGGATAGGTTGAGGCGCTTGAGGATATAGCTCCGGGAGGTATTGCCCCGAATCGCCCCGCCGCCCAGCGGATCGGCCACGAAGTTGTACCCAAGCTTAAGGGTGTTAGCACCGAATTTACCGGTGAGTTCCAGTCCGTACACCTTCTCCGGTACCAGCAGCGGATTGCCCTGGATCGAGGTGTAAGCGTCCTGGTAGACCGGATTGGGATTCAGCGACTGGTACGGCGGCCGGCGGATCCGCGAAGACAAAGACAGGTTCAGCGAACGGGCGTTCGGCAGCTGCCAGTGCAAGGAGGCATTGGGAAAGAGGTTGAGGTACTCATCGGTTAGAGGAGCTTGGTCATTTTCAGTGAGGGACAGCGAGTAGGCGGTCCGCTCCGCCCGCAGGCCCGCCTGGAAAGAAAGTACTGGCGTTAGTTGGCTACGGTTACTGAGGTAGCCCGCCAGAACACTTTCGGTATAAAGATAAACATTAGACAAAGCCGGATCAGGCACTGGCTGGCCTTCGCTATCGGGGCGAAGAAAATCAAAGTCGGCATTAGTGGTTACCCGCCCGAAGCGTAGGCCGGCTTCCAAGCTGTGCTGGTCCGAAAACACCTTCGTCAGGTCCACCTGAACGGAAGCGACGTCGATATCTAGGGCCATCTGGCTGCGCAGGTCTTGCTGGTACGATGCTTCGGGAGTAATAGCCCGCTCGGCGATGGGGTTATCGGCCCGATTAGCAAAGTGGGCGTACTGCCCACCGAGGAATAACTTGGAGCCCAGGCTGTCTAGCGGTTGATCGAAGTTGAAGGATAAGGAATTACTCCGGTCCTTTTCGTTGCGACTGATCGTATTGGCAAAATCCCAAATGCCCTCGTTGTCGATCAGGTAATTGGTGTTGAAAGTTTGGCCACCAAGGTTTTCGCTTACGCCCGTATAGCCGAGAGAAAGGGCGCCTCCACGCGGTGCATTGTACTGAAGGCCAATACCATAATTATGGAAAGCTTCCAGTTCAGGCTGCCAGTCGATATTGACCGCCGAACTTAGGAAGATGGCTGGGTCCGTTCGCTGGCGAGTGGTGAACTTCACGTGGCGATCTTGGCCAGTTTGCAGGGCGTAGTTGGCCGTAGCAGCAAAACGACCACGATTACCGTTCAAGTTGAGAGCAGTGTAAGATTGCTGGCCGCCAAAATCGGAATTCCCTACGTTCTGTTGGAGGCGGAGGTTATAGCCATCGTCGCGCCCCCGAAGGGTAGTTATTTCGATGACGGCCCCACCACTGGCGTCGTAGCGGGCGGAGGGGTTACGAATGACGGCGATCTTTTTAATGTTGGACGGAACGATGAGCGCCAGCTGGTCGGCAGCAATGGGTTGGCCGTCGAGGTAAAGGGTCGCGGCGCCCTTTCCAATGACAGAAAGCACCCCGTCTTCATCGCGCTGTACGTCGGGCGGGCGGGCCAGAATTTCCGCCGTGGAGGGACTAGCGGCTAAGGTGGTATTGGCCACCAGTACCTCAATAGTACCATCGGCGCGTTGGTGGTAAACGGGTTTGCGGCCACGGACGACGATGGTCTCCATCGCTACCGGGCTTGCGGGAACCTGCAACTGCTCAAGGTGTAAGGTGTCTTGCCCTTGGTACTCAACGCGATGGTAGAAATCCGCAAACTCTAGTGAGGTAAATTCTAGTAGCAGGGCCGCTTGCGGTAATTCGTCGATGGTAAAGGTGCCGTCTAGGAAGAAGTCGCCTTTTAGTAGGCTTGAATCCCCCGGATGTAAAGCCAGTACGTTACCACTTGGCGCATACCCGTCACTGGTACTCAGTCGGCCAGTTACGACCATTGTTTGGGCGCGAACGCAGGTGCAGAGAAAAGACAAGAAAAGCAAAGTCAGCAGATGGATTTTAATAGGCATAAGGGTAGTTTTGTACTGACTATTTTCACATCGGCGGTGTCTTACGTCCGGCTTCGCCAGGCCGTAAGACACCGCCGATGTGTAAAATAGATGTGTTGTAACAGCAGATTATTTCCCACAAACCTAGCCGCCAGCCAAAGGCAAAAAACCAAGTAACGATGGACACCCCTTCAGCGTAGACAGACGGGCGGTAAGGGTGTTTATCGCCCTTAGTGGTGGTTTCGTCACCTTTGGGTACGAGTCCGTAGCCTTCAGGCCTATTGCTTAGTAGTAGCACTTACTTTTACTGGTGCCTATGAAAAAAATCTCTCCTCTTTTCACCAATACCGCCTACGATCACCTCCTTTTTTGGCTGCTGGTCTTTGCTTGCTACTGTGTTTCCAACTGGGGAGATTTCGATCAACCGCAGGGGGTATTACTGACCTACAGCATCAAGGTAGTCTTACAAATGGCGCTTGCCTACGCCTGTTTACTGTACTTCCTACCGCGATATCTAGCCAACCGTAAGCTCCTGCCGCTGGTACTGGGCTTACTCAGTATCACCTTGCTTGGCCATATTATCTTTACCTGCTCGCGGGTATATCTTCTGGAGCCCTGGTTTCCGGAAGCTTTTATGAGTTGCGCTCGTGACTTTGCCGGTCAGACCATCTGGCAGCGCTTGCTCAATTACGAATACGCGCTGTTCATTCATCCAGCCACCCTTTACCCACCTACCTTCGTCTTAGTCGCCGTTCAATACTACCAGAAGCAACAGCAATTGAGTGAGCTCAACGAACAGAAGCGTACCGCCGAATTGAGCGCCTTGAAAAACCAACTCAATCCTCACTTCCTCTTCAACACGTTGAATAACCTGTATACCCTAGCGCTCAAAAAATCAGATCTGACTGCCGTAGCCATCGGCAAACTATCCGATATTCTGGACTACATTCTCTACCGTTGTAATGCTCCACTGGTGGCCCTAAAACAAGAGATGGACTTACTGGAAAATTACCTGGCCCTCGAAAAAATCCGTTACGGGAAACGGGTCGCGGTAACCATCGACCAAGAAATAACCTACCCGCAAAAAATAGCTCCGCTGATCCTCCTTACTTTTCTCGAGAACGCCTTCAAGCACGGAGTAAGCCAGGAGGCCAGCCAGGCCAAGGTAGCCATTCAGCTCCGGACGACTGAAGCCAGCATCGATTTCAGCATCCGCAACACTATCCCCGCTCACGTTGGCGAGACCACGAGTAATCATGACGGTATCGGCCTAAAGAATATCAGGCAGCAGCTGCAACTACTTTACCCAGAACGCCACCAACTTCGTATTGACCACCAGTCAGATCATTACCTACTCACCCTCCACCTCCAAACACTATGACCCACCGCTGCCTTATCGTTGACGACGAAGAACTGGCGCGGGAGCTCATTGCCAGTCACCTTAGCCAGTTACCCCAATTTGAGTTGGCAGCTTCCTGCGCCAGTGCCATCGAAGCCCACAGTGTGCTGCAAACCACCCACATTGACCTGCTTTTCCTGGACATTGAAATGCCCGTTTTAAAGGGTACCGACTTTCTCAGTAGCCTCCTCCATCCGCCGAAGGTCATCTTTACTACCGCCTATCGCGACTACGCCATCAACGGCTTTGAACTTAACGCCGTCGATTATCTCCTCAAGCCCATTATTTTCGAACGCTTCTTTAAGGCCACCGAAAAATATCTACTGAGCCATTCGGCTCCCACCCGCTTGGCACCCAACGACAAGCTCAGGGCATCGCCAGCTTTACCAACAGCTAATCGCAAAGACCATATTTTCATTCGCAAAGACCGTAAGCAAGTAAGGCTTCAACTCGATCAAATCGATTACGTAGAAAGCCAAAAGGACTACGTAGTGATCGTCACCCCCACGGTCATCCACCGCATAAAGTCTCCCCTGACTGCCTTTCTCAATCAGCTTGACGGGCGTTTTTTACGCATCCACCGTTCTTACTTGGTCAATACCGAGAAAGTCACCGCCTTCAGCAAACAGGACGTGGAGATCGGCACAAAAGAGCTGCCGATTGGGGAATATTACCGGGAGGAAGTGGCGCGGGTATTGGGATTCGGCGCTTAGTTAGGTATCCTTTAGACAACTCTTATCATCCTATCCGAGACTTCTTTTGTCAACTAGCTTCGTTGGCCAAAGACTTCCGTAACTAAGGCTGCGCAGATATACCCCTGCCCAGTCAGATGATAAAACCTACCAACAACTATTGCGATACGGAAGACCAGACAGACCACTCGTGCTTATCCCGCAAAAATCGAGGCAAAAACGCAGAACCATCGCACTCTGATAAGGATGTGTATTTTGCAAAAGTCTAGTACGATGAAGCTATATAGGGTAAAGAGTACGCAGCAATCGTCTTTGTATTAGTGACGTGCGTTCATGCCCACGGCTTAAAGTCTAAAAACACACAAAACATTCTACTTTCTATGAAATTAAAAGGAAAAACAGCGCTCGTTACTGGAGCAACTGGCGGTATTGGCTATGCTATTGCCCAACACCTCGGTCAGCAAGGGTGTACCGTCATCTTTAACGGGCGGAACCACGACGCGGGAGCCGAATGCTTGAAAACGCTAACCGACCAGGGCATTGCGGCGGAATTCTGTGGCTTTGACGTAACCAATGAAGCGCAGGTTATTGAAAACGTGCAAGCTATTGGAGAGAAATACGGAAAGTTGGATATCGTAGTCAATAATGCTGGTGGATTGGGTGGGCGGTCCCGGTTTGAAGATATGACCACGGAATTCTACCGTTCTGTAATGGCGCTTAATCTGGACTCCGCCTTCTTTGTATCTCGGGCTGCAATACCCTACCTCAAAAAAGGTACGCATCCTACCATTATCAACTTCGCGTCTAACGCCGCGTGGAATGCCGGCGGACCAGGCGCCGGTATTTACGGTACTTCCAAAGCAGCCGTACACGTTCTTACACGTGCCATGGCCAAGGACCTGGCCGAATACGGCATCCGGGTAAACGCCGTATCTCCCGGCACCATCGACACGCCTTTCCACGAGCAGATAAAATCGACTAAGCCGGAAGTATTCGCATCCTGGAAAAATAACATTATGCTCGGCCGACTAGGACAGCCGGAAGATGTTGCCACCGTCGTTGCTTTTTTAGCAAGTGAAGATGCCGCTTTTATTACTGCGGAAACCATTCAAGTCGGTGGTGGACAAGCCCTAGGCATTTAATCCCGTTACCGTAAAATCATGAAAAGACTGACAGGAAAAGACAAGCGTGTTTGCTTTTCATCACTGCACCGCACCTGCGGCCGCGCCTTATATGGCCACCGTTACCCGCAGTGCTTTCAGGCCATCAGCACCCTGCAAGCGTTCCAACTCTAATTCCTCGATGTCTTCCGTTATGTATCCTTTTGCTAGTAAATGCTGGAGGTACTCCATATACTCGGCACGATCTTTATCTTGTAGCCATACGATCGCGACCTTGCCCTTTTGGGTAAGTCTTTCGTTCGTTCCTTTAATAACGGCCTTGTCAATTCGCTTTTTTAAGATTTCATAGCGAACATTGTACGCACCATCCACATCAAACTGCTTTTCATCCATATTGAAGCAGATGCTTAATGCATTGTTATACACAAATATCAACTGGGCGGTGGTGAGTGGCACCTTAAAATTTTCCCGGTTCTCCTCGACCAGTCGGGTAACATCACACATGAGCATCAACTGCCAGAGGCGGAAGTCTTGTAAGAAATAATTGGTAAACTCTCCTTCCGCTAGGAGGGATTGCCCGAGGTAAATATTGTACTCTACCCCGTCGGTTACGTACTTTTCGAAGAAGTGGGGCAATACTTCCTGCTTTTTGGCTACTGCTTGATCAATGTAGGAACTAATCAAATCGTTGAGCGCATGAACACTGTCTTCGTATTGCTTTCGTTTGCGATAAACGATGTCAAGCTTAGGATCGAGGTAATCCCGGTATCGATTAAAGACTTCCTCAGGTAAGCCGGGGTGTTTTTGCAGTAAAGCCTCTAATAACGGATGAATATCCTTAGTTAGAAGTTCTACTATTTGTGACTCATCACTAGATACAAAGTTGCCGTTTTCTAGTCGACTAATGAAGGCATCTGCCCGGGCAAGGAATAAATCCAGTAACTGAAACTCTAACTGTTCCCTAAAAGCCTTCATAACCTCCTGAACCCGGCGGAGATTATCAAGCATATCCTCTCGAATGGATTGATTGCGGATTTTTGACGATCCAACAATATCGGCCTGCCCGTACAGGGGATAAACGTCCTTAAAGCCAATTGGCTCTAAAATAGGAGGCACTTCAGCGCCTGGTGGGGTAAGGAGGTAATTTTGACTCACCTCCTGGAACTTCCATTCAACGCTGGGGTGTATGTAGGTAAACTGTTTTTGAATGAAAAAATTGATGCGATTATCCAATCCTTGAATCCAGCGGTTAGATCCTAAATGGAATAGTGATATGATACCCCCTAGTTTTTCC
>JBCDGT010000022.1:0-11419 GCA_038750915.1 Bacteroidota bacterium | reverse complement strand
GGCAAGCCAAAAATTGCTTACAACGGTAGTTACACGTTGCAGTCCGCCGTATCCTTCCAAGAGCACGTCAACGCGGGCCAATACATACAATTAGTTCGTGAGGGAGACCTTATGGACGGTAACGGTTTTGATTTCACTTATGACGACGAAGCTCAGCAAAACTATGAAACTGGAGCCCCTGGTTTTGAAGGAGGCGATTGGGTCGGCGCCCTGATCGATAACAACGCGCCCATGCATCAGCACAACCTCAGCGTTTCTGGCGGTACGGATAATATTAAGTACTATACCTCCTTCGGCTATACCGATCAGGAGAGCTATTTCCGCACTAGAGATTTTGACTACAACCGGATCAACGCTCGCTCCAATATCGATGCCCAGATCAACCCAAATCTCAGTTTCAACCTGGATTTGTCTTAACGGGAAGAAACGACCAACCGCGCTAACAATAACCTCTCGGCCATCTGGACGGATTTGGCGACAGCACAACCAATACTACCCACTGAATTACCCGACCCCTCTATCGGAAATGCATACTCTGGTTTTTCCCAGCGGAATCCCGTACTGCTTACGGACCGGAGCAAAATTGGCTTCTGGGATCGTGTCGATAATGTATTCCGCGGTAAACTTGGTGGTAGCTATAAGATTCCCTTCATCAGCGGGCTTACCGTTCGTGCGGAAGTCAACGTTGAGCAGCTGAGCCGGGCCACCAAAAGCTTCCGTAAGACGGCCGAGCTGTACCAATACCTCCCGGAGACGGATAGTTATTCGCTAGAAGGTGTATTTAGCCCTGTTAGTAGTATTTCCGACGCACAGTTTCGCCGTACCCAGCTATATCCGCTGGTTTCGCTGGAATACGAAAAGCAGGTGGGTAACCACAGCATAAAGCTCCTCGGTATTGCGGAGCAGCAAACACGAAAATTCAGCAGTCTTAACGCTAGCCGCCTTAATCTACTGGCCAGCTCTATTCCCGAGCTTTTCATTGGCTCCACGGATCAGCAGCTGAACGGCGGTAACTCGGGTGCCGACATTGGTCGTAAAAGTGTCGTTGGTCGCTTTAACTATGGTTTTAAGGATCGCTACCTGTTTGAAGCCACCATGCGGGCAGATGGCAACGTTCTCTTTGCTCCCGAAACACGTTGGGGCTACTTCCCCAGTGTATCCGCGGGCTGGGTAATTTCCGAGGAATCTTTCTTCAATAGTTCCAAGCTTGTCGATTTCCTTAAGCTGCGCGCTTCCTACTCCCGCTTAGGAGACGATACCGCCGACGGGCTTAACGGCTATGATTACCTAACTGGCTATGATCTGCAAGGAAACCCCTATCTGCTAGGCGATAGTGAGGGACAACCCCGCATCCGTACTCGGGGCTTGGTCAATCCAGCCCTCACCTGGGAAATCCTGACGATGACCAATATAGGCTTAGAAGCGACCCTGTTCGACGGTAAGTTAGGCGTGGAGGTAGACGTATTTAACCGCAAAAGAGAGGGTATCATTAATTTCAATGTAGAAGACGTACCCTCCACTTTCGGTGCTCAACTTCCCGTGGTGAACATTAATTCCCAGGAGAGTAGGGGTTTTGAAGTCTTGCTGAGTTACGAGCAACGAATCGGTGCCTTTAAGATTGACATCTCTCCAAATATCTCCCTTGCGCGTTCTACTTGGTTAGAAGTTAAAAGTCAGGAAGATTTCACGGACCCGGACCAACAGCGTCTTTTTGAGTTGGATGGCAAACGCGTCAATCGCTTTGTCGGCTATCGCAGCGACGGGATTTTCATGAGCCAAGCCGAAATTGATGAGTACCCAGTTATCCAGGATGGTAACGGTAACGCAACCATCCGGCCCGGAGACATCCGTTACGTCGATCTCGACGGAGACGGAGAACTTACCTTCCGCGATCAGGAAGAAATTGCCTTCAATACGGGGCTGCCCGAGCTGGTTGGCGGTCTTAACCTTGGCATAACGTACAAAAACTTCCGCCTGAGTGGCCTTTTGCAGGGTGCATCGAATTTCGCCATTAATATTTCGGGAAATGCACGAAATGCCTTCAGCAACGCCTCTATTCCCCTTACCTACCACTATGACCTTCGCTGGCAGCCAGATCCTAACAACCCAGGAGTAAATATCAACCCTAACGCCAGCCTACCCGCCATGACCCAAGCACCGGGCGCCAACAACAATCGGGTCTCCGATTTCTGGGTCAAGAATGTTAACTACCTGCGACTAAAAAATCTTAACCTCACTTATGCGCTACCCGAGAGCCTGTTGTCCAAAATAGGGATTGGCTCGATGGATGTTTACGTCGCTGGCGAAAACATTGTGACCACCAATAATTTAGGCATTTTCAAGAACGCTTTTGACCCCGAAGCACAGTCGGGTAACCCCGCACGGACCTTCCCGATCACCAGGACTTTCGCCTTTGGCTTGCGGGTTTCTTTGTAAACTATCCAACTCTCATTAATTATGAAAAATTTATATTACTACCTCCTGCTTGGAGTCATTCTGACCCTGTCTTCCTGCCAAGACCCCTTTGAATTGACCCCCACCGACATCATCTCCGGGGCCATCGTTTTCGAAGATGAAGGACTTGCCGATGCTTTTGTTGCTGACCTATACGAACGCGCCCTGTTGCACTATAACAGCGGTGGAACGAACATAGAAATGAATCTTGTCAATTCATTCGGTGGAGAATCTCGCAATTTTGCCCCCTGGCAATCCCCATTTGGCCGGGTAATGGATACGGATTTTGATGAGAACGGTGCCGGCGTACTTTCCTGGTGGCCTTACGGTACGATTCGGGAGTGTAATGTCTTTATCGAGAATCTTCCGCTGTCTACTTCATTATCTCCCGATTACACGGCTGTCCGGGTAGCTGAAGCACGCTTTATTCGAGCGTGGGAATACTTTGAAATGGCTAAGCGCTATGGTGGCGTTCCCATTGTTACTAAAGCATTACCGCTGGGGGCTACGGACGAAGAACTATTCGTCGAACGTAATTCCGAAAAGGAAGTGTACGATTTCATCGGCTCGGAGATGGATGCAATTACCGCAATTTTGCCGGAGGTGGCCGAAGATGACGGTCGGGTAACCCGTTGGGCGGCACTGGCCCTGAAGAGTAGAGCGATGCTTTACGCAGCGAGTGTAGCACAGTTCGGTACCCCGCAACTTGATGGCATGTTGGGCTTCCCAGCCAGTGACGCCAATGCTTACTATCAGCAGTCTCTGGCAGCTTCTAAAGAAATTATCGACGGTGGCGCCTTTTCTCTTTATCGGGAGAGCAGTGACCCCGTGGAAAATTTCATCAACCTTTTCCTCGATGAAAGTGGTAACTCGGAAAAAATCCTCGTAGAAAAGTACGACTTTGAAGCCGGTAAAAACCATGCTTGGGACGTCACCGGCACTCCCGCTGGCTTTGGTTTCGCCTGGAATTCCAATTACCCCGTTTATTTGGAGACGATGGAGTTGTTTGACTTTATCGATGGAAGTTCCGGCAAGGTAGACCGGGCAATTTACGACGATAATACACCCATTGACCCCGCCCGTTTTTTCGGAGAAAGAGACCCTCGTTTCCGAGCTTCGGTATTTTATCCAGGTACTTCCTTCAAGGGGGGAACCTTCTATTCTCACCGGAGCACGGATTATACTGATCCTACGACCGGCGAAGTCATGCGGTCTACCGCACAAGGCTTTACTATTCCAGGATCTGATGGCTGGCCAGGTGCCGGTCATCCCCGTCATCGCGGCGGTAACCCCACCGGATTGTTGACCCGTAAGATGATCAATCCCGCCACACCGGACGGTACCAGATCAAGTACCGACGTGATCATTTTGCGCTACGGTGAAACCTTGTTGAATTACGTAGAAGCGGCCTTTTACCTAGGTGACCCCAACGGAGATATGGAGACGATTTTCAATGACCTTCGTGACCGGGCGGGTATGCCCCTGTTGTCTGCCGGAGAAATTACTGAGGACCGTATCCGGCAAGAGCGTAGGGTAGAGCTGGCCTTTGAATCCCAGGTTTTCTGGGATCTTAGGAGATGGCGCATTGCCGTAGAAGAACTGCACATGGTGCAGCGCCACCGTACCCACTATCGCTATAATTACGATACCGGCATGTATACCATCGCGATTGCTGACGGAGACTTAGGACGGGTCCGGCTGCATCCCGAAAGGAACTATTATTATGCGCTAGGCTTGGGGCAAATTGCCGATAATCCAAACCTGGTTGAAAACCCTGGCTATTAGTTGAATGTAGGTCAGGAAGAATGCTGCTAAAGGGTATCATCCAACCTGGCCTCTTCTCTTATTTTGGCGCGGTCGCGGGATGCAATAAATGGATAAAGAGAGCAACCTTAGCTTTATGGGTGAATTCCCAATTCAACTTCTTTGCTTTCTAAGAGTTCATGGCATCCTGCGGCCGCGCCTATTTTTCTTATTATTGGGGCTACTCAAATTGAGTCTGTCATGCGCTTTGCCGTTCTTGTAATCTTGCTAGTTGTATTGCTCACTGGATGCAGTAATTCCGAGGATACCGCTGCTCGCCCACCCAACCTTGTCCTCATTCTTGTCGACGATTTGGGCTATGGAGATGTAGGTTTTAACGGCTGTAAAGACATTCCTACACCACACATCGATCGGTTGGCGAACGAAGGTGTAATCTTCACTAATGGCTACGTTACCTACCCCGTCTGCGGCCCTAGCCGGGCCGGCTTGATTACGGGACGGTATCAAGACCGCTTCGGCTTTGCTCGTAATCCTCTCTTTGCTCCTAACGACCCCAATATGGGGCTGCCGATAACGGAAGAGACCATTGCGGAAGTACTGCATAAAGTTGGCTATACCTCTGCGGCACTGGGAAAATGGCATTTGGGAGCCCACGAAAGTCAGCGTCCGCTGGTGCAAGGTTTTGACGATTTCTTTGGTTTCCTCACCGGTGGACATCGGTATTTTCCCGAAGATTATATCCTGGCCGACGAATATGAAGTAAACAGTCAATATGCCGCTTACCGCACGAAGCTCTTGCGCAACGAGACCCGGATCGAAGAAAAAGAATACCTCACCGATGCCCTCTCGCGCGAGGCGGTAAACTATATCAAAAAGTACGGGGACAATCCTTTCTTTATCTATCTGGCCTATAATGCTCCCCACGCACCGATGGAGGCTACGGAGAAATACCTCAGTCGTTTTCCAAATATTGAAGACAAACGTCGGCGTACCTACGCGGCCATGGTTAGTGCCGTAGATGATGGGGTAGGGCGCATCCTCGATCAATTGGAATCCATGAGCCTGGATGAGAACACCTTACTTGTTTTCGTCTCGGACAACGGCGGGCCAGAGCATAGAAACGGCTCCGACAACGGCCCTTTACGCGGTAAGAAAGGAGATCTCCTTGAAGGAGGAATTCGGGTACCTTATGCGATGAAATGGCCCGGACAAATTCCGGCAGGACTACGGTACGAGGAAATGGTTAGCTCCCTTGATATTTTGGCTACCATAGTTGGCCAGCAGACCGAAGATGTACCCACTAAGCATCAGCTTGATGGCGTAAATCTCTTACCATTCTTGAGGGGGACTAAGCAAGGTGCGCCACACGATCAACTATTTTGGAAAAAGGTTGATCCACAGAAGCACGCTGATCGAGCAGGAGAAAATAAATTAATCAGCTATGTTGAAAGATCGGAGCTGTACGAGCTGGAAAAAGACATTGGTGAAGCTAACGATATAAGCGAGCAGAGGACGGCCAAGCTTAAAGCTATGGAGGATAGTTGGACGGAGTGGGACGCGAAGAACCAGGGGCCCGTGTTTCTAGGCCTTCTACAGGATTCAATTTACAACACCCTTCATCCTGACCGTTTCACTCGCCCAAACGAATAATTCAGGCAGCTTCGATAAAAGCAATGCCATCGAATAATATGGATTTGGTCTCACTTGCTAATTTAATTGAAACCTGTTGGCCTTCTAATTGGTGCTTTTCCAAACTAGCCCTATTCTTCCGACATTAATTTCATTGGCATTCGTCCAGTAACTACAAGATATGCAACTGAAAAAATACGCCCAAGCGGTATTCTTTGGCTTACTAGCTTTACTAAGCTCTTGCCAGTCTGCCCAAGAAGGCGAAGCACAAGAGTTGCCACCAAACATCGTATTCATCATTGCCGACGACGTAAGCTGGGATGACCTTGGCACTTACGGACACCCCTCGGTACGGACACCTAATCTAGACCGCATGGCCGAGGAAGGCATGCGGTTTACCCAAGCTTTTTTAACGACCAGTTCCTGTAGTCCCAGCCGCACGAGTATTATTTCTGGCCTTTACCCACATAATACGGATGCGGAGCAACTGTCCTGGCCACTACCGGAGGGTAAGAGAACCTTCGTGCAAGAGCTAAAAAACGCAGGATATTGGACGGGCCTTGCCGGAAAGTATCACATGGGCGATCCCGTAAGAGATGACTTTGATGTCCTCCTGGAAATGCAGTGGAAAGATGCGCCAATCGGCCTTGACCGGCGATTAGTAGGCGACGGAAGTGGGTGCGACGAGTGGGTCAAATTATTACAGCAACGCCCCGAAAAACAGCCTTTCTTCGTTTGGCTGGCCGCCTTCGATGCCCACCGGCCCTTTTACGAAGGAATCAGTGATCAACCTTATCAACTCGAAGAGGTCGTTGTTCCACCTTACATCCCAGAAACGGATCTGGTTAAAAAGGACTTTGCGCTCTATTACGAAGAGATCACCCGGATGGACGATTACATCGGCCAAGTACTTGCCGAGCTGGAAAAACAGGGCGTAGCTGAAAACACCCTCGTCCTTTTCATCTCCGATAATGGCCGTGCCTTCCCACGCGACAAAACGACCCTCTACGAAGGAGGCATCAAAACACCGTGGATAATGAAGTGGCCCGGACACATCGAAGCGGGTACGGTGAATACCAATTTGGTCAGTTCTGTCGATATTGCCCCAACATTTATGCGGGTTGCGAACCTTGCACCGTTAAAAGATTTTGAAGGTCTTGACCTTAGCCCAACGCTAGGGGAGGGGATGCCCGCTATTCGTGAACAGGTTTACGCAGAAGACCATTTCCACGACTTCGAAGATTATACCCGAGCCATACGTACGGACCGCTACAAGTACATCAAAAACTTTTATCCAGACCTGCCCAATACCCCCTCAGCCGATATCCTGCGAGACCGTAGCTGGCAAAGTATGCTAGCCGAGGCCGAGGCGGGCAATCTAACCAAAGCACAACTACGGTGCTTTGAGGAACCTCGCCCAGAGGAGGAACTATACGACATTGTTGCTGATCCCTACGAATTGAACAACCTCGCAGCGACAACGGCAGCACAAGACATTCTTGACGACATGCGTCAACAACTAAAAGCAGTGCGGGACAAAACCAAAGACTTTCTACCCGCCAACCGCATGCCCGATGATTTTTTCCGGGAAACGGGCTATCCCACTAAATTCCGGATTCGCCCCAGGCCCTCCAAGGCAGAGTATCAAGAGGCGGAACGCCAGGGGATTGTGTTGATGAATCCGGATTTTGAGGGGTAAATGATAAAACTTACTCTCACCAAAATTTAAATCAAGAGTGTTAGTCGATTTTTTGTTCCCTCCCCAGCCGGAGGCGGTTTGGGGAGGGGTAGGGAGAGGTCCAATCAAAAATCGTCTGGTAGGGTAACCTTACTCTTCCCCCCAATAGTCGATTACCAACAGGTCGCTCATCAGTGGCTTATTTAGCTTGACAACTCTGGCGTGGCCGGGGTGGGGGAGGTAAGCATCTCTGCCCGCTTCGTCCGCAAAGGTTAGCACAAAGCAATAGTTTAGGTCTTTATTAAAGCCTTCTACGCTCATGTCTTTTCCCCCTTCGAATTTCAAGATCTGAGGGATTTCCTTCTTGAGGTCCATAAACCGCTGCACTGCTTTTGCCTGCTCCTCTTCGGATACTCCATCCTTAAATGAGAAAGCCACTACGTGACGCAAGACTTTCTTGGACTTTACTTCGCTAGTTTGAGCTTGGGTCGTGGCCTGAGCAGTTGAACAGGAGGAGAAGCTGCAAAAAACAGCCAGTAGTAGCAGGGTGATAAACGGAGTGGAATTACTTTTATTCATAAGGTGGTAAATTGTATGATTAAAATCAGCGGAGGTTATTGATTGAATTACTTAGGATCAAGACGATAAGAGACAATAGTATTGTCGCTGACGGCTCCCGCAAAAAGGAAGAGCTTATCGCCAATCTTTTGGCCGGACAGTCCGTAATAGATGGGGAACCCAGTTTTTACGTTACCAGCCTCAATTAACCTTCCCGTTTCATTCAGGGCGAATAATTGTAGACTTTGGTCATCTCTAGTGGCTACCGCAATGAGATCGAAATTATCATCAAGGGGTAATTTTTGTAATCGGGTCTGCCCCTGGATTAAGGTCTCCGTATTGTCCCTGAAAGCGGAGCGAGGGTTAACCTCCCCTTTTTCGTTAACGAGGAACACACTTACTGCATCTCCGTGATGATAATAGGTATGCCGGTCTTTTACCCAGGGCGTAGGGCGGTAGTAGGTGTGGTGCCGGTGGCCGACCACCACAAAGCGCCAACCTTGCTTGGTGGCGGAGATCACGGGGTAGGCTCCATTGAGGAAAAGGGTATGGTCGTCGGCAATGTTATTCAGGTTTTCGAAAGTACCATCTTCAGAAATCCGGAAACTGCTGAGTCCATTATCCTGGAATCCTCCCGTATAGAGGTAAGTCGTTCCATCAATTTCGTGGATGCTCATCCCGATAATCCCATCCGTATGAATTTCCTCGGTATCGGCCATCGACTGGAGGTGAGTTAGTTCTCCGGAGGGGGCAATTTTGTAGGCGCTGAGCCCTGCGGGCTTTTCCAATCCACCAGCGTATAAATAATCACCGGATGCCAAATGGATAACCTGTAAGGTGATGACTCTTACCAAGTAAGTCGAGTCCGTATCAGGTGTTACGAAAGCACTGGAGAGGGAGCCATCCGGATTAATTTCGAATACTTCCACCGCATTGGCTCCCTTTAAGCCCGCAAAAAGAAAGTTTTTTCCAGCAATGGTATCGGCGACGAGACCTCTGATGCCTTTACGGCTTTGGTAGGTGTCTTGAACGCCGACTGGCTCAATATTTCCATCTTCGGAAATCTGGTAGATATCAATTTTTTCACCATCGCCTGCGGAGTATAGGTAGTGCGCCTCTCCGACTTGATGAACGGTAGAAGTGACCGTATTGAAGGAGGCGGCCGCTTGGTCTACGGGAATAAGATCGAATTTTGGTTGGCTGTGGAGGCTGGTCGTCGGTAGGAAAGCCCAGCTTACTAAAAGGTAAAAGAAAAACCTTTGCATAATCATGTATTTATAAAATCGAATTGGCCGCAGCGCTGGCTATTTGGTGATCCTGTTCAATCGTTCCGCCGCTAATGCCGATGGCGCCAATAATAATGCCTTCTTTGTCTTTTATCGGCACGCCACCGGGGAAGGTTATCAAACCTCCGTTAGAATGTTCGATATTGTAAATTGCCGCACCAGGTTGGGTTATTTTTCCCAGGTCGCCAGTGGCGCAGTTAAAGTACCTGGAGGTTTTAGCTTTTTTGATGGCGACGTCGATGCTGCCAAGATACGATCCATCCATACGGAGAAAACCTTTCAAATTGGCTCCTGCGTCCACGATGGCGATATTAACGACTATGCCTTCTTTGGCCGCTAACTGCTCTGCTGCTGCCAAAATGGTGGTAGTTTCTGCGGCCGTTATATCACCGGGTAATTGGAGTTGATTTACGTCTTGGGCCTGAGAAAAAGTGCCCCAAAACAGTAAAATGAAAAGAACTAGAAGTCTAGATTGGTGCATAATCATTGCTTTAGGTAGCATTGGCAATTAAAAATAGGATTTTCTGGAACTGGAGTTAGAATTTTGCGGTCAACCCAAAAGCGGAATAAAAATCGTCTCGGTCCGGATTGTAGATCATGTCTACTTTCGCCGCTAAGGATAGCTTGTCCGTGAAGGAGAAGGCCTTTGAGGTAATGACGCCAATTTGCGTTACGTCCGCTTTGCCATCAATGGTATAGAAGTTGTCACTAGGAGTTAGTGATACCACCGGGCGAAGTTTTACTTCTCTTGGCATCGTAATAGTATAACCGAATTCCAGATAAATCGATACGTTGCCAGATGGATCGTTGATTACGTCAGCGGCCCCAACAAAGTCGAATTTTCCCGCATTAAATAAAGTGCGTAACTCTACTCGATTGGTTAAGGGAATAGCTTCGCCTTCGCGAGTATAGTTGAAAAATCCACCTACGTTGGGGTTGTAATGCCCTAATGCTAGGAGCGTTAGCGACGATTTAGGGGCTACTTTGAAACTGTAACCTACGTATGGGACAATCTCTTTATAGTCGTTAGGAGTGCTATTGGCGGGCACCGTAAGGGCTAAAGCATGGGAGGCCCAAATACCCGTAAAGAAATTAGCTCTACTTAAGGTGAAACTTGGCTGAATGCTAGTATATTCTCCCAAACGTAGACCACGCCAAATAAAGCGACTAACAAAGGTCACTTCAAAATCAAGGTTCCACTTAGAGGACATTTCTTCCGTCTCTGTTATTGGCGGAAGCTGATTAATGAGCTTACTATTTTCACCAGGCTCCGTGTCTTGGGCGGAAAGTTGACAGGAGCAAAAAAGTAGGAGGAGTACAACTAGTGGCTTCATGCTTATTTTGCTTGCAGCAAAGGTAAATGCCTTCCGAAGCAACGCTCTTAAACTAGTTTAAATAATGAAGTTTAGTTTCTTTTGGTAGACCGTCTTTTTCTAATCATACTTAAGAACTCTTGCGTAATACCCAAATACGAAGCAATTAGTTTATTGGTAACTAATTCATTAATTTCAGGATAGGTTGTTATGAAGTAATGGTAGCGCTCCTCAGCGTTCATCGTTTGGTTGCGCATCAACCGCCTTTGCCAGGCTACGATGGCCTTTTGGTAAATGATGCGAAACAGTCGCTCTACTTTTGGCACCTCCTGGTAGAGTTTCTCCTTGTCCTGCTCTGAGATGTATAGAATGGTACTGTCTTCTAGGGCTTGGATGTCGAGGTTAGAAGCCGTCCGATTAGCAAAACTATCAATATCCATTACCCACCAATCCCGAGCGGCAAAGTAGAGTACCTTTTCCAAGCCTTTATCGTCAATTGTGCTTATTTTAAAGCAACCTTCGACCACAAACCCCTCCAATTGGCAAATTTGTCCTTGCTGAAGAAGGTAGGCTCCTTTGGCTACTTTTTTTTCCTTATAATAAGGAACAATAGCCGCCATTTCGGCCGGTGAAAACTCCATGGTTCGCTTAAAATGCTCTTGTAAAAGCTCGTGGTACACGCAAACGTATTTTGGGAAAGTTACAACCTTTCCCTGCACCTGCGGTCGCGCCCAAAG